>JAEXGP010000117.1 GCA_023450775.1 Actinomycetes bacterium
GCCAGCTGGGCACCGGCCCGCTGGCGCTGGCCCGGGCCCAGCGCGCCCGCACGGCGCGCACCCTGATCGAGACGAGTGACCTGGGCTTCTCCGAGGTCTGCTTCGCCGCCGGCTTCTCGAGCGTGCGCCAGTTCAACGCCACGCTCCGCGAGGTGTACGACCTGACGCCGGGTGAGCTGCGCCGCCGGGCCAGGACCCAGCGGGCCGCGGTGCCGGGCGCGCTGCGCCTCCGCCTTCCCTTCCGTGCACCGCTGTCGGCGGACCGGCTGTTCGGGCACCTCCTCGACGCCGCGGTGCCGGGCGTGGAGTCGCAGGGTTCGACGCCGGACGACGGCGACCAGCCGACCGCGTCGACCTACCGGCGCACGCTGCGGCTGGCCCACGGCGCCGGCGTCGTCGCGCTGACGCCCCACGAGGACCACGTGACGGCCGAGCTGCGGCTCGAGGACCTCCGCGACCTGACCTCCGCGGTCGCCCGGTGCCGCCGGCTGCTGGACCTGGACGCGGATCCGGTCGCGGTGGACCGGGTGCTGCGCGCCGACCCGGTCCTGCGCCGCTCGGTGCGGCGGGACCCCGGCCGTCGGGTGCCCCGGCCCGTGGACGGCGAGGAGCTCGCGATCCGCGTGGTCCTGGCGCAGCAGGTGTCGACCTCGGCGGTCAGGACCCACGCGGGTCGCCTGGTCGCGGCGGTCGGCGACCCGCTCCCCGCCGCGTTGCGGAGCGGCGACGACGACCCGCTCACGTCGCTGTTCCCGACCGCGGCGCAGTTGGCGGAGCGGTGGGACGACCTTCCGCTCCGGCTGCCGACGAGACGGCGCCAGACCCTCCGGGCGCTCGTCGACGCGCTCGCGGTCGGTGAGCTCGACCTGGGTCCGGGCGCCGATCGCGACGCCGCTCGCCGTGCGCTCCGGGACCTTCCGGGGATCGGGCCCTGGAGCGTCGAGCTCATCGCCATGCGCGGCCTCGGCGATCCCGACGCCTTCCCGGCGACGGACCTGGTCGTCCGTCGTGGTGCAGAACGCCTGCGACTCCCCGGCACCCCGGCCGCGCTGACCGAGCACGCCGAACGCTGGCGCCCGTGGCGTTCGGTGGCGATCCAGCACCTCTGGGCCGCCGGGATCGACGCCCGCGATCCCGCCGCGTCCACGAACGGGTCCCGTACGGGCAGGACCAGCACGAGCAGGACGAACGTCAGGAGCGCACGATGAGGTCACGCACGATCGACACCCCGATCGGTCCGGTCACGCTGGCGGGAGGTGATCGCCTGCGCCACGTGGTGATGGCCGGTCAGACCCATGAGCCCGACGACCGCGGGTGGCGCAACGACCCGGGCGCGTTCCGCGAGGTCGTCGACCAGCTCGACGCCTACTTCGCCGGCGACCTCGAGGAGTTCGACGTCGACATCGAGCTGATCGGCACCGAGTTCCAGCAGGCGGTGTGGCACGGCCTCCGCGACATCCCGTACGGCGAGACGTGGTCCTACGGGCAGCTGGCCCACCACATCGGCCGCCCGACCGCCGTGCGGGCCGTGGGGCTGGCCAACGGCCGCAACCCGGTCGCGATCATCGTCCCGTGCCACCGGGTCATCGGCGCGGACGGCTCCATGACCGGCTACGGCGGCGGCATCGACCGGAAGGTGGCCCTGCTGCGGCTCGAGCGGGCGCTCGACGGCCAGGGCGTGCTCGAGCTCGGCGCGGAGGCCCGCCGATAGCCTTCGCAGGATGAGCGCCGACCCCGCCGCCGAGCTCCGAGTCGACACCTCGCCCGACGGGATGGCGGTCCCGAGGGACATGGCCGCGGGTCACGGCGACGGCCTGCCGCTCGGGGTGTGCCTGGGCGGCGGCGGGCTGTGGTTCGTCGCCTGGCAGGTCACCTACCTCCACGAGCTGCTCGCCGCAGGGGTCGACCTGCGCGGTGCCGACCGGGTGGTGGGCACGTCGGCGGGCTCGATCGTCAGCGCCGTGCTCGAGGCCGGCAACCTCAAGCGGCTCCACGGCGAGCTCGGCGTGCTGGCCCGCCTGCCCAAGCTGGTCGGCGTGCTGGCCCCGGCCTCCAAGTCCACTCCCAGCCAGGACCGCGCCCGCGACCTGTTCTGGATGGCCCAGGACTCGGAGCCGGAGACGATCCGTGCGATCGGCCACGCTGCCCTGGCCGCGCAGACCCCGCCGCCGGTGACCATGCGCCGCAACCTGGCGGTCGTGCTGGCCGCCCGACGCTGGCCCTCGCCGGCGCTGCACCTCACCGCGGTCGACGCGTACAGCGGCGAGCGACTCGTGATCACCGCCCGCCACCGCATCAGCGTGCCCCGGGCCACCGCGGCGAGCAGCGCGGTGCCGGGCATCTTCCCGCCGCAGCAGCTGCACGACCGGCGGGCGATGGACGGCGGCGTGAGCGGAACGGGGCTGCACCTCGACCTGCTGGCCGGTGCGCGCCGTGCCGTCGTGATCCAGCTCACCGACGGTGCCGACGCCACCCAGGGCGCCATGACGCAGCGTCCGGGCGACCCGATCGCCGAGCTGGAGGCGCTCGAGTCCGCCGGCACCAAGGTGTTCCACCGCATGCCGGAGTCCGTGGACCTCGAGCGGCTGATGGACCCGACGGCCGTGCCGTCCGCGATCGCCATGGCCCGCCGCCAGGCCCGCGACGACGCGGATGAGCTGCGCATGTTCCTGGCCTGAGCGGCCGGGAGCGGGGAGCCTGGCCTGAGCGGCCGGGAGCGGGGAGCCGGGCCTGAGCGGCCGGGAGCGGAAGGACAGCCAGGGGGTGCTAGCACCACCCCTCGGCGGGTGGTCGCTCACTTGTGGGCGCGTCGACCGCTGTGGCCTGATGTCCCGATGCGCGCAGTGGGGCTGGTGGCCCTGTCGCGGACCCGCCGGCACTGGGTCGGCCTGGTCCTGCTCGGTCTGCTCGCCGGCATCGTCGGCGGGCTGGCGTCCGCGGCCGTCGCCGGGGAGCGCCGGACCGCCTCGGCCGCCGACCGGCTCGCCGAGGCGACCCTCGCCCCCGATGCGTCCGTTCGGGTCCAGCTTCCGGGCTCCACGTCGGAGATCGCCGCAGCGCTGGACGACGATCCCGACGTCGTGGCGCGTTGGCCGGTGGTGTCGAGCATCGGTCGCACGTCGGACACCAAGGACTGGTACTACCCGATCTCGGGTCCGGTACCGACCGAGGCCATCCATCGGCCGATGGTCGACGAGGGCCGGTTGCCGTCGCCGACGGCGGAACACGAGGTCGCGATCAGCCGGGCCACGGCGGAGAACAACGATCTGCACGTCGGCTCGACGGTCGAGGTCGACCTCTACACGAACGCGCAGATGAGGGTCATCGGCCAGGACACCGAGGCGCAGCCAGAGGGCTCCAGGTTGACGCTCGAGGTCGTGGGGATCCTGCGCGACACCGCCGACATCGCGCCGGCGGCGACCCAGCGCCAGATGTTCGGCTCTCCGGCCTTCTACGCGCGGCTGACGGAGGGCGGCTCGGACTGCCCGACGTGCGACAACGCCTACCCGGCGGTCTCCATCCGCACGGTCGACGGCGACGCGGGCGTCGACCGCGTGATCGCGCGGCTCGAGGAGCGGTTCCCCGACGTGCAGTTCGACGTGCTGCGGCTCCAGGAGGCGCTCGACGACGCCGGCCCGTCGCGCGACGTCACGTCGCTCGGCACGTGGATCCTGGCCGCGGTCGTGCTGCTGGTGGGCGGCGTGGTGGTGGCGCAGGTGGCGCGGCGGCAGATTTCGGCTCGCAGCGCCGAGGACACCACGTTGCGGGGGCTCGGTTTCACGGCGGCCGACCGTGTCCGGGCCGCCACGTTCCCGGTGGGGCTCGGTGCAGCGGTCGCGCTCCTGGTCGCACCGGTGGTCGCGGCCGCGGTGTCACCCGTCTTCCCGATCGGCCGGTCCCGCATGATCGAGCCCTCGCCCGGCGTGGACGTGGACCTGCCCGTGCTCGTGCCGGGCGCGCTGCTGTCCGCGGTCGCGCTCCTGGCGCTCGTGGCGGTGGTGGCCGCGCTCGAGCTGCGGGCCACCGAGGACCGCCCGCCGCTGCGTCCGTCCTGGCTCCGCTCGGTGCTGCCCGCGACACGTCCGTCGATCGAGATCGGTGTGCGGCTGGCGACCGACCCGGACCGTCGGCGTCGTGGACGGTCGGCCCGTGCGGCCATGCTCGGGGCGTCGATCGGCGTGGTCGGGCTGATCGCGTCGCTGGTGTTCCTCCGGAGCCTCGACCACCTGGTGGCCACGCCGTCGGCGTACGGGATCGACTCCGACCTCAGCATCGAGGTGCGCGAGGACATGGTCGACGATCGCGCCGCGGAGCTGGCCGAGGACCGCGATGTCGACGCCGTCGTGGCCCAGTGGTCCTCGGAGTCGGTGCGCGTCGACGGTCAGCCGGCCGGCGTCGTGGCCATGGTGCCCACCAAGGGCAGCACGCGCATGACGATGTTCGAGGGCCGCGCCCCGGCAGGGCCCGACGAGGTCGTGCTCGTCCCGGCGCTGGCCCGCGACCTGGACGCGTCGGTCGGCGACGAGGTCCGCCTGACCGGGACGACGGACGACGAGATCGTCGCCACGGTCGTCGGGATCGGTCTGGACCCGCAGGTGCTGTCGTCGACGACCAGCCGGACCGCGGTCGTCCAGGAGGAGGCGCTCTCGCGTCTGATCGACCCGATCCCGGGTCTCGATCCCTACCCGATCATCACCGTGCGCTTCGCTCCGGGCGTCGACGCCGCCGCCAAGGCGGCCGAGCTCGACGAGCGCTACCCGTACGGCGTGATGGACGAGAGCTTCCCGACGCCACCCGGGTCGCTGGTCGTGCTCGACGACGTGCGCACGGTGCCGGTCGTGTTCCTCTGGTTCTTCGGCGGGCTCGCGCTGGTGGCCATCGGCAACGGCGTCGTCGCCACGGGCCGCAAGGCGCGCCACGAGCTCGGCATCGTCCGCAGCCTGGGGTTCACCTCGGGGCAGGTGCGCTCCGCCCTGGTCGTCACGGCCGTGACCCTGTCCGCCGTGGCGGTGGGAGTGGGCGTCCCGATCGGGGCGCTCGCCGGGGCAGCGCTGTGGATCCGTGTGGCCGGTCTGGTCGACGTGCTCCCGGCGGTGAAGGTGCCGCTGGTCGCGGTGCTGGCGTGCCTGCCGCTGCTCGTCGGGCTCGCGGCCGTGCTGGCGCTCTGGCCGGCGCGCTGGATCAACGAGCGCCGGGCCGCGACCGTCCTGCGCGTGGAGTGAGCCCGCGCTCGACGCCGGTCACCCCCGCTGCCACGGCGGCGGCCCGACGTCGATGCGATCCATGCTCGAGCCGGTCCCGCCGAACCGCTCGTCGTGGGCCGTCCAGTCCGCCCACGCACGGTCGATGGCGCCGCGGTCGGGCGCCACGAAGTTCCACCACATGTGGACGGGGTCGGGGAACGGCGACCCGCCGAGCAGCATGACGGTGGCGGGACCCGTGGACGTGAGCGCGAGCTCGTCACGGCCCGGTCGCAGCAGGCCGACCTGACCCGGCTCGATGCGGGGCCCGCCCTCGCCGGTACCGAGCGCGACCGCGCCCTCCAGGACCACGAGTGCATGCTCGTGGTCGCTCCGCAGCGGCACCGTCGACGTGCCGGACCGCAGCCGCAGCTCGGCGCCCACGTGGTCGGTGTCGGCGCGGGCCGCCGAGCGGGTCCCGAGCAGCTCGCCGACGAGGACGGTGGCACGTCCGTGCTCGAGGTCCGCCTGCGGCAGCTCGCCGTGGTGCTCGAACGCCGACGCGCCGTCGCGCGTGGCGGCGGGCTGCGCCACCCACAGCTGGATGCCGTGGACGACGCCACCCGCCGGCGTGCGGGACTCCTCCGCGTGGGCGATGCCGTGGCCGGCGGTCATGAGGTTGAGCTGCCCGGGCCGGATCGACTGCTCGGACCCCAGGCTGTCGCGGTGCAGGAGCTCGCCGGACAGCAGCCACGTCACCGTCTGCAGGCCGATGTGCGGGTGGGGACCGATGCCGCCCGGCCCGGTCGTGCCGGACTCGGCGACGGTGTCGGGCCCGATGTGGTCGGCGAAGCACCAGGCGCCGACGGTCCGCCGCTGCCGTCGGGGCAGCGCTCGCCGGACCGTGGCCGCGCCCACGCGGGCCTCGCGGCTCGCCTCGATGGCGACATCGACGTCGATCGCTGGGTCCGGATCCGAGGCGTCCACGTCCCGAGTCTGCCCCGGCGTGACGCCGTGCCACCGGCCGTCCCTCGTGGCTCGGCGGCGCGACGTGCGGCCGCAGGTCGCTCCAGCGTGTGGTGTGATGCGGGGATGCGCTTCGCAGAGGTCGCGACCACCTCCGCGACGGTGGCGGCCGTGGGCGCCCGCAACGGCAAGCGGGATGCCCTCGCCGAGCTGCTCCGCCGCGCCCGCCCCGAGGAGGTGCCGGCCGTCGTCGGGTTCCTGACCGGACAGCTGCGGCAGGGTCGGGTCGGAGTGGGGTGGCGAACGCTCGTCGCGGCCGCCGAGGCAGTGCCCGAGCCCGCGTCGGAGCCGACCCTGGACGTGCTCGACGTGGACCGGGCCTTCTCCGAGCTGGCGGTCCTCCAGGGACCCGGGTCCAACCTGGAGCGCCGCCGGGTGGTCGGCGATCTGGTCACGCGGGCCACCGCCGCTGAGCGCGACCTGCTGTTCGGTCTCATCGGCGGGGAGCTGCGGCAGGGCGCGCTGGCGGGCGTGATGGTGGACGCCGTGGCGGTCGCGGCCGAGGTGCCGGCGACCGCGGTGCGGCGGGCGAGCATGCTCGGCGGTCGGTTGGACGACGTCGCCGTGGCCGCGCTGTCCGGCGGGCGTGACGCCCTGACCGCGATCCACCTGGAGGTGGGCCGACCGCTCCAGCCGATGCTGGCCTCCACCGCCACCTCCGTGGCCGCAGCCGTCGAGGAGCTGGGCGACGCGTCGGTCGAGTGGAAGTTGGACGGGATCCGGGTGCAGGCCCACAAGCGGGGCGACGCCGTCCGCGTCTGGAGCCGCAACCTCAACGACATCACCGCGCAGGTGCCGGCGGTGGTCGAGGCGGTCGCCGGGCTGGCCGCGCACCAGGTGGTGCTCGACGGCGAGGCGCTCGTGCTCGGACCCGACGGGCGGCCCGCCGCGTTCCAGGACACGGCGAGCGGCCGGGCCGTGTCGGTCGAGGACGGCGGTCCGGTGATCGGCGGACTCCGACCGTTCTGGTTCGACCTCCTGCACCTGGACGGGCGCGATCTGGTCGACGAGCCGCTGGCCGTCCGGCGGCTGGAGCTCGAACGCGTGGCAGCCGAGTGGGCGGTGCCGGCCGTGGCGACGAGTGACGGGACGGCCGGCGACGTCGCGCTGGCCCAGGCTCTCGCCGCCGGCCACGAGGGCGTGGTGGTGAAGTCGTCCCTGTCGCCGTACGAGGCGGGACGGCGGGGCAAGGCGTGGCGCAAGGTGAAGCCGGTCCACACGCTCGACCTGGTCGTGCTCGCGGTGGAGTGGGGCCACGGCCGGCGCGCCGGGCTGCTGTCCAACCTCCACCTGGGCGCCCGGCGCGACGATGCGACAGCGGACGCCGACGGCCGGCCGTACGTGATGGTCGGCAAGACGTTCAAGGGCATGACCGACGAGCTGCTGCGCTGGCAGACCGAGCACTTCCGAGGCCTCGAGGCCACCGACGACCAGGCCCGCAGCGCGTCGGACGACCCCGACCTGGGCCCGGGAGTGCTGGCGGTCCGTCCGGTGCAGGTGGTGGAGATCGCGGTCGACGGCATCCAGCGCTCCACCCGCTACGAGGGCGGCGTGGCGCTCCGCTTCGCGCGGGTGGTCCGCTACCGCGACGACAAGTCGGCGGACGAGGCGGACACGATCGGCTTCGTGCGGTCGCTGGGCGCGAGCTGACCGCCTACGTTCTGCTGCGGCGACCGGTCTCCGGTGGCCGCCGCCGGGGGCCGGTGAGCACGGGGGGAGCGCAGATGGGTGATCCGACGACCGGCGACGGGTCGGTGACGGCCGAGGCCTGGGTCGCGAAGGAGCTGGGCGATCCGGTCCGGGTGCTCGAGCGCGACGTGGTCGAGGTGCCGGCCCCCGGGCCCAACGAGGCTCGGGTCGCCGTCGAGGCGTTCTGCCTGAACTTCAACGACATCGACGTGATCCGGGGTCGCTACCTGACGCTCCCGCTCGAGGCGCCGTTCGTGCCCGGCATGGAGTCGGTGGGCGTGGTGGAGTCCGCGGGTCCCGGGGCCGAGCACCTGCTCGGGCTGCGCGTGGTGGGCATCCCGGTCATGGCCCACGGCGGGTACGCGGCGCACGCCGTGATCGACGCGGCGACCGCGCTGGTCATCCCGTCGTGGATGTCGAGCGTGGACGCCGCCGCCATGCACTACCCGTTCCACCTCGGGTGGTTCGCGTTGCACGAGCGCGGTCGGCTCCGGGCGGGCGAGACGCTGCTCGTCCACGCGGCCGCGGGCGGCACCGGTTCCGGGGCGGTGCAGATCGGCAAGGCCCTGGGCGCCACGGTGATCGCTGTCGCCGGCGGTCCGGAGAAGACGGCGTTCTGCCGGGAGCTCGGCGCGGACCACGTGATCGACCACCGCTGCACCGACCTCTTCGAAGCGGTGGAGGACATCACGAACGGGCGCGGCGTGGACGTCGCGTTCGACACTGTCGGGGGCGCCACGACCGTGGCGACCTTCCGCTGCATGGGCTTCGGCGGCCGCCACCTGGTCGTCGGCTTCAGCGAGGACATCCAGCTCGAGGACGGGGCGTACCTCACACCGCGGCCCATCGCCTACGGCAACTTCGACCTCTGCGGTGTGTGCCTGGTGTACGTGAACGATCCGATGGGGACGCGGCGTCTGCTCGGGTTCAACTGGCCGTCGCGCGCCGAGGGCCAGGCAGCGCACGCCCACCTGCTGGAGCTGCTGCGCACGGGCGTCATCCGCACGGTGGTGACCAGGGAGCTCGCCTTCGACGACATCCCCGAAGGTCTCGCGGCGATGGAACGCCGCGAGACCACCGGCCGTCTCGTCGTGCGGATGTGAGGATCCGTCGAGCGGTCGGTCAGACGGTCGAGTTCTGACGCGCCGCCACCCAGTGCAGCAGCTGGTCCCCGGTCGCCGCCTCCTCGAGGCGCGCCGCGTACGTCAGCTTGATCGTGTGCGGGTCGCCCGAGGCGATCGCCCGGCGAGCGAGCTCGTCCCATGCGGGCACGGAGGCGCTCCGCCGCCGGTCGAGCTCGTCGTCGCCGGGAGGAACGGTGGATCCGAAGCGGTCGGTGAGGCGGACGAGCGCCTGGGCGGTGCGGAGCCCCAGCTCGCGACGATCGGCGGCGTCCAGGTACGGCGCCACGGCCCGCACCGCTCGGGTGCCGGTGACGAAGTGCAGCGTGCCGAAGTCACGAGGGTCGTCGTGCACCGAGGCGACCCACGCCGCCAGCTGGTCCAGCAGGTCCTCGTCGGCCCGGAGGTCGTGCAGCGCGTCGGTGTCGCCGTCCGCGACCCGGGCCATGACCTCCGAGAACCGTGCGTCACCGTGTCCGTCGGGTCCGGGGGCCGGAGGGGCGGCGTCGGTCTCCCAGTTGAGCAACGAGTTGGCGATCTGGCCGGGGTGGTCTGCGTCGAGGGCCAGGTCGAGCCGGATGACGGCGTGGAAGAACTGCGCGCCGGGATGGCCGATCAACTGCGGGAGCCGTTCACTGACGACCGCTTCGGCGCCTCGGCGCCGGACCTCGGCCGAGAGCGGCTCGAGCTCGTCCGGCCGATCCCGCGCGATGAGGAAGTCGCCCGAGGTGGTGAGCCGGAACATCTCCTCCAGCTCGTCGTCGGTGGCGCCCAGCCGAGCTGCGGCGATCAGGCCCATGGCGAGGTGCGAGATGAATCCGCCGCGTGCGACCGGCGACCAGTCCAGCTCGTGGTCGAGCAGCCGGTCGAGGGTCAGGACGGGGGTGGTGGTGCTCGTCGTCGTGGTCATGCCGTGACCGTAAGAGTTCAAGTTCGCTTGAGGTCAAGGGTGGTTCTCTGCCGTGCGTGGCAGCTGCGCGCCCGGAGCGGCCCGGAGGCGGTTGACTGGCGGGATGAGCACGGCCCGGTTGTTCCTCGCCGTGTGGCCACCGGTGGAAGTGGTCGAGGAGCTCATGACGCTGCGGCGCAAGGACCAGCGGGGGATCCGGTTCGTGCCACCAGAGAGCTGGCACGTGACCCTGCGGTTCTTCGGCGACGCCGTCATCGAGGACGTCGAGGACGCGCTGGACGACGTGGAGCTGCCCGCGGCGGTCGCACGGTTCGGACCGGCCGTCGATGCGCTGGGCGAGCGGGTCCTGGTGGTCCCGGTCGCCGGCGTGGAGGAGCTGGCCGCCACCGTCACCGCGGCCACCCGCACCATCGGCGAGCCGCCCCCGCGCCGCGCGTTCCACGGCCACCTGACGATCGCCCGGATCAAGCGCGACGCTCGCATGCCCCCGGCGCTCGGGGCGATGGTCGACGGGACGTTCGAGGTGGACGAGCTGGCGCTGGTCCGCAGCCGGCTCGACCCCGACGGAGCTCGCTACGACACCGTGGCGACGTGGCCGGTGCCGCCGGCGACCTGAGCCCGAGGGCTGCCGCTACGCGACCGCCGTCGTGAGCAGGAGCGCCGCAGTGCCGGCCACGAAGGCGACGAGCGCGACCGGCACGATGGTCGCCGAGTAGCGCCGGAGGTCGATCGACACGCCCTCCGAGCGCAGCACCCGCCACCACAGGATCGTGGCCAGCGTGCCCCACGGCAGCAGGAGCGACCCGGCGTTGACGCCCCACAGCCAGCCCCACGACCCGTCGGTCATGGTCCCCACCGACCCCAGTCCGACGATCGTGGCGGGCAGGTTGTTGAGGACGTTCGCCAGCGCCGCCGCGACCACGGCGGACGCCGCGGTCGGACCGGTGCCGTCACCGGTCATCCACGTCGCCGGACCCGCGCCGATCGCCGCGACCAGGGCCACGAGCGCGCCCACGCCGGCCGCCGTGAGCAGCGGGATCTCCCGCCACGGCACCCACCGGAGGCGCACGACCAGCGCGACGTCCAGGACCAGGAGCACCATCCACGGCGCCACCCCCACCAGTGGTCCGAGCACGAAGCCGACCACGGTCACGGCCACCACGATCCCGCCGACGCGCAGGGCGGTGCCGTCGTCGGCGTCGCCCGGGCGCGCGTCCAACGTGAGCACGTGCGGTGCCCGCGTGCGGAACGCGAACCAGCCGACGACGACCGCCACCGCGCTCGCCGGGCCCAGGCGGGTGAGCACGTCGAGCGTGCTCAGATCGGTCCGGCCCTGCGCGATCAGCGTGGTGAGGTTGGACACGGGCAGGAACGACGACGCCAGACCCGACAGCAGCAGCGGGACGGCGGCGACGACCACCGGGTCGTGGTCGCTGCGTCGAGCCAGGCGGACCGCGATCGGCGTGAGCAGCACGATCGTCGTGTCCAGGTTGAGGAGCGCGGTGACAGCAGCGGCCACGGCCCACAGCGTGGCGGTCCGGACGTGGGGGCGTCGGTCCGCCAACCGGACGACCGCGGCGTCGAACGTGCCGAGCCGGTCGAGCAGCGCGGCGTAGGGGACGCCGAGGGCCAGGAACGCGAGCGCCGGCGCGGTGTCGAGGAGGTCCTGGCCGACGGTGCTCACGGCCCGCCATCTTCCCCTCTGCCCGGCGCGGCGCCAGCATGGGGCCGTGGAGGTGGACCCGATCGCCCGCAACCGCGAGGTCTGGGAGCAGGTGAACGAGCAGTTCACCGACCGCGACGCGGGCCGCCGATGGAACGCACCGGACCTGGCGTGGGGGCTGTTCCGGCTGCCGGAGTCGGAGCTCCGCCTGCTCGGCGGATCGGGCGACGGGCACCTCCGGGACCTCGATGTGGTCGAGCTCGGGTGCGGCACCGCCTACGTGTCCGCGTGGCTGGCCCGCCAGGGCGCCCGACCGGTGGCGGTGGACCTGAGCCCGGCGCAGCTCGCCAGCGCACGACGCTGCCAGGACCGCTGGGGTCCGACCTTCCCGCTCGTGGAGGCGGACGGCGAGCGGGTCCCGCTCGCCGACGGCTGCGCGGACCTGGTGATCAGCGAGTACGGCGCCGGGCCGTGGTGCGACCCGGAGCGCTGGATCCCCGAGGCGGCCCGCCTGCTGCGTCCGGGTGGACGGCTGGTGCTGCTGACCAACAGCCCCCTCGCGGCCATGTGCGTCCCCGAGGCGTCGGGTCCAGCGGGCGATCGGCTGCTGCGGGGCCACCGTGACGTGCGGACCGTCGCGTGGCCGGGCGGCGGTGTGGAGCACCATCCCGGCCACGGCGACTGGGTCCGGATCCTGCGGTCGTCGGGCTTCGTCGTCGACGCCCTGCACGAGCTGGCGCCGCCGCCGGGGGTGGACGACCCGGAGTGGTACGAGATCGTCACGGCGGAGTGGGCGGGTCGGTGGCCCGCAGAGGACGTGTGGGTGGCGCACCTGGGCTGACGGCCGCCGTGTCGTGACGACCGCGTCGCCTACGGTCCACGGCGGACGGCGACCGCCGTCCGGACCGACGAGGGGGAGCGGTGGGCGAGCCGGATCCGACGACGATCGAGCACCTCCGGGCGTTGTCCGCCGACTACGCGTCGGCGGTCGACCGGCGCGACGCGGCGGCGCTGCGGGCGCTGTTCACCGACGACGCGACGCTGACCGTGCGCGACCTGGCGGAGGGATCGGAGCACGTGCACCGTGGACCCGATGCGATCGCCGGCATCCCCGCCGTGGTGGCCTCGCGGTACCCGGCCACGTTCCACCTGGTCGGACAGGGCCGCTACCGCCTGGTCGGCGGCGACGCCGCCACCGGCGAGGTGCTGTGCGAGGCCCATCACCACCTCGGCCCGCTCGGCGAGGCGGCGGTCGACCGGGTGCTGCACATCCGCTACCGGGACGACTACCGCAGCAGCGATGGCGTGGGCTGGCGATTCGCGGCGCGCACGGTGGAGGTCCAGTTCGTCTCCGAGGTGCCGGTGCCGCCGCGGTCGCACGACACGCCGACCTCCGAGGAGGCGGAAACGTGAACGGGGCCGCTGCCACGAACGGGACGAACGCCAAGGAGCCCAAGCTGTCGCTCACGCTCGTGACCTTCTCGGCGCAGGACCCGGGCGGATGGTCCCACATGCTCGAGCGGGCGCAGCTGCTCGACCGGGTCGGCGTCGACCGGCTGGTCGTGTCCGACCACGTCGCGTTCGGCGAGGACCTCGAGGCCTACGGGCGGCCCGAGCTCGGCGGCACCGAGGGGGGCGTGCAACCCACCGGTCCCGACGGTCACTGGCTCGAACCCCTCACCACCCTCGCCGTGGTGGCGGGACGAACCCGGCGGATCCGACTGGGGACGAACATCCTGATCGCCGCGCTCCGCCGCCCGGCGGTGCTGGCCAAGACCGCCGCCACGCTGGACGTCCTCTCCGAGGGCCGTCTCGACCTGGGCGTCGGCGTCGGCTGGCAGCGAGAGGAGTACCAGGCGGCGGGCCTGGAGTTCGGGGGCCGAGGTCGGCTGCTCGACGAGACGCTCGAGGTGTGCCGGGCGCTCTGGACCCAGGACCGTGCGTCGCACGAGGGCGACACGCTGTCGTTCGAGGGCATCCACCAGATGCCCAAGCCGTTGCAGCCCGGCGGCGTGCCGATCTGGGTCAGCGGACGGATCGGGCCGAGGGTCGTCGAGCGGCTCGGGCGGTTCGGCCACGGCTGGATCCCCTGGGGCCAGGACGCGGCCGATCCCGTGGCGTCGGCCGGGCGCATGCGCGCCGCGCTCGAGGACGCCGGCTACGACCCGACCGGGCTCGAGGTGGTGGGACGCCTGCCGATCGACGGGCCCAACGGCCTCGGCGTCGAGGGTGCCATGGCGACCGTCGCGGACCAGGTCGCGGCCGGCGTGACCGACCTGCGCGCCGCGCTGCGGCTGCCGCCCGACGCGGACGCAGCGGGCGAACGTCTGGTCGAGGTCGTCGCCGCCTTCCGGTCCGCCACCGGCAGACCGCCCGCCGCCGGCACCGATCGGTAGGTTGGCCGCGTGGCGAGCGCGCTGTCCTCGACGACCGGACGGTGGATCGTCGCGGTCACGGTCGCCGGTTCCAGCATGGCGTTCCTGGACTCCACGGTCCTGAGCATCGCCATGCCCGACATCGGCCGGGACCTGGGCGCGGACACCAGCTCGCTGCAGTGGGTCACCACCGGCTACCTGCTGTCGCTCGTCGCGCTGATCCTGGTGGGCGGCGCGCTCGGCGACACCTACGGCCGCCGGCGCATCTTCGAGGTGGGCGTCCTCGTGTTCTGCGGTGCCTCGGTGCTCAGCGCCGTCGCCCCCGACACCGGTCTGCTCATCGGTGCCCGGGTGGTGCAGGGCGCGGGCGCAGCGCTCCTGACCCCGGGCAGCCTGGCGATCGTCCAGGCCTCGATCGCTCCGGAGGACCGGGCGCGCGCGATCGGCGCGTGGTCGGGCCTGACCGGTGTGGCGTCCGCGATCGGCCCGCTGGTCGGGGGCGTGCTGATCGCCGCGGTGTCGTGGCGGGCGATCTTCCTCCTGAACCTGCCGATCGGCCTCTTCACCTTCGTCGCGGGCCGCCGTCACGTCCCCGAGACGAGCGATCCCGGCGCGGTGCCGGGCGTCGATCTGCTCGGGGCCGCGCTGGTGGCGATCGGACTGGCCGGAGTGACGTTCTGGCTCACCGGCGGTGTCGGCGACGGCGCGGGCGGACCCGCGGCCGGTGCGGTCGGCGTCGTCGCGCTCGTCGTGTTCCTGTTCGTGGAGACGAGGGTGAAGGCCCCGATGCTGCCGTTGGGGCTCTTCCGTTCCCGCCAGTTCAGCGCCGGCAACGCCGTGACGTTCCTCGTGTACGCGGCGATCGGCGGCTTCTTCTTCCTGTTCGCCTCGTTCCTGCAGATCTCGCTCGGCTACTCGCCGGCGGAGGCCGGGGCGGCGTCGCTCCCGGTCACGGTGCTCATGCTCCTGCTGTCGGCCCGCTCGGGCGCGCTGTCGGAGCGGATCGGGGTGCGCCTCCCTCTGACCGTCGGCCCGATCGTCGTCGGCGTGGGCCTGCTGCTGCTCTCACGCGTGGTGCCCGGCGACGCCTACCTCACGCACGTGCTGCCGGGCGTGGTGGTCGTCGCCATCGGGCTCGTGATCCTCGTCGCGCCGATCACGGCCACGGTGCTCGCCGCCGCCGGCGACGAGCACGCGGGCGTGGGATCCGGCATCAACAACGCGGTGGCCCGCATGGGCGGGCTGCTCGCCGTGGCGATCCTGCCGGGCGTGACCGGGCTCACGGGCGACGAGTTCTACGTGCCGTCGGCCATGACCGACGGGTTCCGGTCGTCCATGCTCATCTGCGCCGCGCTGTCCGCGCTCGGCGGCGCCGTCGCATTCCTGACGATCCGTGACCGCAAGGACGAGCCGGTGCCCGAGCCGGAGGGGTTCAGCTGCGCGGTTGCTGCGCCACCGCTGCGTCAGGTCACCTCGAACACGTCGTAGGTCACGGTGCCCGGCCCGAGCGAGCCGACGCCGACCGCCTGGATCGAGTTGAGCCACTCGTACCGCCCGGCCTCGGTCTCGAACGTCGGCGCCGTGCGGAAGTACATCTCGTCCGCGGCGATCGACCCGCCGCCGAGGAGTCGCTCCATGCCGTCATCGGGCAGGCGGATGCGGCCCTCGTAGCGGACGACGGCCACCGGTCCGTCGTCGATCTGGAGCATCACGTGGACGTCGACGTGCCAGGTGCCGGCCGAGTCGATGAGCAGCCAGTCCATGCCGCCCGGCAGCACGGCGCCCGACAGCCGCTCGCCGGCGAAGCGCCCGCCCGTCACGCCGACCGGCGCTCGGGTGCCGACCGGCGTCTGGGCCATCGCCGGCGTGCCGATCGTCGCCTCCATCCGGAACAGCGGGACGAGCGCAGGGGCATCGCCCATCTCACCCAGGTCGGTCGCGGCCATGTGCACCTCCGTCGGGTCCCGCACCCCGGGGCGCGGCCGCGCGCAGCCTACGCCGGGGGTACTGCCCGGCGCCCCGAGCGGGGAGGAGCACGTCATGACGCACGCGCTGGGATCCACGCAGCACGCGGTCGCCCACCGGGCCCGCGACTGGAAGGAGACGCTCGGCCGGGTGGGCCTGATCGGACAGGGCGTGGTGGCGGCGATCGTCGGCCTGCTCGCGATCAGGATCGCCATGGGCGACAAGGAGCAGGACCCGTCCGGTGAGGGAGCGGTGGCCTGGGTGGCGCAGCAGCCGTTCGGGAGGTTCCTCCTCGTCGCGCTGACGGTGTCGCTGTTCGCGCTCGCGACCTGGCGCGTGCTGTGCGCAGTGATGGGCGACCCGGTCCAGGGCAGCGACGGCCAGCACCGGGTCAAGTACGCGGTGCTCGCCGTGATCTACCTGTCGCTCGCGATCACCACGCTGAGCATGACGATCGCGAACTGGACCGGCGCGGGTGGCGCGTCGGGCGGCGGCTCCGGCAGCGATCAGAAGTCCAAGGAGGCTGCCTCGACCATGTTCGACCTGCCGGCGGGCCGGTGGCTCGTCGGGCTGCTCGGCGCGGGGATCATCGGGTACGCCGTGTGGAACTTCTACAAGCAGGTGCTGCAGCGGCACTTCGCCGAGCGTCTGGACGCGGACGAGCACTCGTGGGTCGTCCGCCTGGGGATGGTCGGCTACGGCGCCAAGGCGCTGGTGATCGCCGTCGTGGGCTGGTTCTTCCTGCAGGCCGCGATCACGTATCGCCCCGAGAAGGCGGCGGGGCCGTCCGGCGCGTTGCTCGAGCTGGCGGGCACGTCCTGGGGGCCGGTCCTGCTGTGGGCGATCGCCCTGGGCCTGTTCATCTACGGCGTCTTCTGCGTCGCGGAGGCCAGGTACCGCACCGCGGCGTGAGGCCGCTCACGGCGGCTCACCAGTACCCCTCCATGAGCTCGGTCGCCCAGGCCGGCTCGCGGACGGTGCCACGAGGGGCGAAGCCGCGCAGGTACGGCTTCACGTCCAGCACGGGCGTCCCGTCGACGGCGTCGAGCCCCGCGACGAGCAGCGCACCCTGCTCCACGCCCAGCAGGTCGCACACGGTGACGCCGATGCGGTTCGGTCGGTCCTTGGCGCGCTGGGCCAGGATCCCGACGCGAGGCCAGTCCTCGCGACCGCGCGGGTGTCGAGCGCCGGTGCAGACCGAGGACGGGTCCACGCGGTCGAACACGTAGACGACCTCGATGTGGGAGAAGGCGTCGAGCCCGTCGGTGGCATCGATGTCGACCACGCCGCCGTCGAGCTCGATGCGGGCGGTGACCGACTGCCAGTCGTCGTCCTCCACCACCTCGCGACCGCCACGGACGTGGCCGATCGGCCGCATCCACAGGTCGGCATCCGGTCCCGGATCGCTGTAGTCCACCGCGTCTCCTTCCGCCGGCTCCTCGCCCGCCTCGCGACCGTACGCCGTGAGCGGGCCGGCGCGGCCGGCCGTTCCGAGGCCTCGGCCGGCGTCAGGGTGTCGCGGCCATGAGCACCGGGCGTCCGAGCGCGGCCAGCGCGATGTCGAGTGCGTCGCCGGTGCCCGCGGTGTCCCCGGTGTCGGGACCGATCGGGTCGGGCGTTGCCGGATTCGACCCGTCCCGGAGCTCGGCCAGCCGGCGCCCGTCCCACGTGCGGGTGCCCGGGTCGACCTGCACGGTTGCGGCGGCGGTGCGAAGTCGGGCGGCGGCGTCGGGCCGGCCGAGCCGCTCGACCAGCGGCG
>JAEXGP010000133.1 GCA_023450775.1 Actinomycetes bacterium
CCCGACGGCGCGCCCCTCACCGGTGGGTGGTCGGCCCGTCCTGCGGACCCAGCTCAGCGTGTGGACGGGACGGGCTCAGCCCGTGAACGTGGGGGAACCGGCGATCGCGGTGTCGTTCACCGCTCCGCCCGCACCGCCGCTGGACGACGCCGCCTCGGTGGCCTCGTCCTCGTCGTCGTCCTCGTCGTCCTCGTCGTCGTCCTGGAGCATGAGGTTCGCGCCCTCGACCTCGGCCGGATCGTCGGAGGCGTCGGCGGATTCGGCCTCCTCCGAGTCAGCCTCCTCCGAGTCAGCGCCCTCGGGAGCCTCGGCGTCGGTGGCCTCGGCGCCCTCGTCGTCCGCCGCACCTTCCTCGCCTTCCGCGACCTCCTCCCCTTCGCCGGCCTCGTTCTCGGCCGCCTCCTCGGGGCTGTCGATCGCGTCGTCGGGGTCGGGGACCTCCGTGCCCTCGTCCAGGTCCGCGGTCTCGGTCACGCCCCCCTCGTTCGGGTCGGGACCCGGGTCGGTCTGGGCGTACGCCGGGCCGGCGAAGCCGCCGATCACCAACAGGCCGCTCGCCACCGCCGTGGCAACTCGCTTGGTCTTCATCGTCCACTCCTCCATGTGATGCGCCGGCGTCGTGCCGGCCGCAGCTCCCATGGTCGACGTCGGACGGTCCGGTCGAATCCGTGCCACCACGTGTCGCGCCTCGACCAGTCGCACCCCGAGGTGGATCAGCTCCCGCGAAGGCTCCCGATCCCGAGCGACTGATCGGAGGTGTCCGGGCTGGCGAGCGCGTCCGAGCTCGCGGCTCCGCCGTCGTCGGCGGCACTGCCCGCGTCGTCCGAGCCCGCGTCCGGGTCCTTCAGGAACGCCGCGGGTGGGACGAAGTACGCGCAGCCCGTGACGGCCGTGGAGAAGTCCAGGATCCGGTCGTGGTTGCCCGGCGGGTCGCCGATGAACATGTGGGTCAGCATCTCCTCGATGACGCCCAGGTCCTTGGCGTAGGCGATGAAGTACGTGCCGAACGTGGCGGTGCCGACCTCGCCGAACGGCATGTTGTAGCGGACGATCTTGCGTTCCCGGCCCTGCTCGTCGGTGATCGTGTTCAGCGCCACGTGGGAGTTCGACGGCTTGACGTCGTCCGGGAGCTCCACGTCGTCGAGCTTGGTCCGGCCGATGGCCCGCTCCTGCTCCTCGACGGTCAGCGCGTTCCACCCGGCGAGGTCGTGGACGTACTTCTGCGTGACCAGGTACGAGCCGCCGGCCAGCGACGGGGGCAGGTCCAGATCGAAGACCGCGTCCTCGGCGGCGCTGCCGTCGGGGTTCTCGGTCCCGTCGACGAAGCCCAGCAGGTCGCGGTTGTCGATCGAGCGGAACCCGTGGATCTCGTCCACCACCTCCACGCTGGCCGCGATCGGGTCGACGATCTGGCGGGCGAGCCCGAAGCACGCGTCCATGCGGCTGGCACGGATGTGCAGCAGGACGTCGCCCCGGGTCGCAGGCGCGCGGTGGACGCTGCCGGCGAATCCCGGGAACGGGTGCAGGCCGGCGGGCCGGGGCGTCGCGTAGAGGCGGTCCCACACGTCGCTCCCGACGCCCACCACCACGCTCGGTTCCGACGGCGGACTCCGGAACCCGATGGATCGACACGCGGCAGCGACGTCGGACAGGGCGTCGCGTACGGCCGCTTCCTCACCGGAGCGCACGGTGAGCGTGAGGAACATGGCGGCCTCCGACAGGCCGCTCAACACGCTCTGGGGATCGCTCTCCTTCGACACAGCTGTCTCCCTCCTGGTCCTCCGCCGCCGGTCGGGCCGATCCGGGACGGTCCGGCATCCTCGCGTCTCGGGCACGACGGGTCGAGCATCGTTGACCCACTTCGATCGTGGGCGCGCATCTCGGGATGCCGCATCCGTGCTGGCACCGGTCCTGGAGACGACGTCCGCAGGCCGATCCATCGGGTCCGCCGTGCACCGTGGGAGGGGACCCCACGGTGCACGCGAACCCCAGGACCGGCGCGGGGAGCGTGTCGCCGGTCCGGCCGCCGCGCCGACCGTCGTGGCGGACCGGGGGGCGTCGGTCCTGGCTCGGTCGGGGCGACTCCGTTCAGGTTCCCAGGATCACGGAGGGGTCACATCCGTGGATCCACCGGTCCACGGCGACACGTCCACGATCAGGTGCTTGGTCAGCGGCTGGTCGCTCTGCGGGCTGACGTCCGACAGCGAGCACAGGGCGTTCATCTCCGGCATGTAGCCGGCTGCGGTCCCCACCGGCGTGTCGTAGTCCACCGCCCGGTAGCCGTGGAGGCACCGCTCGCTGCCGTCGCGGGCGAAGCTGGTGATGTCGACCAGGTCGAAGCGACGGATGCCGCGGGCCGCCATGTCGGCTGCGTTCATGAAGACGAGGGTGCGGAGGTTGGCGACGCCTCGGTACCTGTCGTCGTCGGAGTAGATCGTGGTGTTCCACTGGTCCTGGGACCGGATCGTCGACAGCACCAGGCGACCATCCGGCGGCACCACGTCCGGCAGCTCCGCGGCCGAGAACTCCGCTCGGCCGGACGTCGTCAGGAACACCCGCTCGCGGGCCGGCTGGCGGAGCCGGAACCCGAGGTGCTGGCGCACCCTCCGGTTCACGTCCTCGAAGCCGTCGAGCACCCGCGACATGTCGGCGCGGATGTCGTCGTAGTCGTCGACGTACCGCTCCCACGGCGTGGTCGTCTCCGGGACGCTCGCCATGGCCATGCCGGCGATGATCGCCGGCTCGCTGCGCAGCGTCGGCGACGCCGGTCGCTTGGACCCACGGGACAGGTGCACCATGCTCATCGAGTCCTCCACGCTGATGCTCTGCGGACCTGACGCCTGCACGTCGATCTCCGACCGGGCGAGGCACGGCAGGATGAGCGCCCGGCGTCCGTGCTCCAGGTGGCTGCGGTTGAGCTTGGTGCTGACCTGGACGGTGAGCTCGGTGTTGCGGAGCGCGGCCGCCGTCGCGGCGGTGTCGGGCGCGGCGAGCGCGAAGTTGCCGCCGAGCGCGACGAACACCTTCACCGCACCGCTCGCCATGGCCTTGACGGTGTCGACCGTGCCGAAGCCGTCGTGGCGCGGCGAGGTGAAGTCGTAGACGGCGTCGAGACGGTCGAGCAGGGTGGACGACGGCCGGTTGTCGATCCCGCAGGTGCGGTTCCCCTGCACGTTGCTGTGACCGCGGATGGGGCACGGGCCTGCGCCCTCCCGCCCGACGTTGCCGCGGAGCAGGAGCAGGTTCACGATCTCCCGCACCGTGTCGACACCGTGTTCCTGCTGCGTGACGCCCAGGCACCAGGCGATGATCGTCCGGCTGCTCGCGAGGTAGGTCTCGGCGAGCGCCTCGATCTCGTTGCGAGGCACCCCGGACTGATGCGCCAGCGAGTCCCACGGCGTGGCCTCGACGAGACGCCGGTACTCCTCCAGGCCCGTGGTGTGCCGAGCGAGGAACTCGGCGTCGATCGCCGTCGGATCGGTCGCCGCCCGCTCGAGGACGACCTTCGCGACGCCGCGGAGGAGGGCCAGATCGCCGCCGACACGGGGCTGGACGCGCATCGTCCCGGTCGACGTCGTCCGGTCGAGCACCATCGACGGGATCTCGTGCGGGATGATCGTGCGCCGTGCGGCCGCCTCGACCAGAGGGTTGACGTGGACCACGGGTGTGCCTCGACGGGTCGCCTTGGCCAGCGAGGTCAGCATGCGCGGAGCGTTCGACGCGGCGTTCACGCCCATGACCACGAGCAGGTCCGCGGTGTCCCAGTCGTCGAGGTCGACGGTGCCCTTGCCGGTGCCGATCGATGCCGACAGGGCCCTCCCCGACGCCTCGTGGCACATGTTCGAGCAGTCCGGCATGTTGTTCGTCCCGAACTCGCGGACCCACAGCTGGTAGAGGAACGACGCCTCGTTGCTGAGTCGACCCGACGTGTAGAAGGACGCCTCGTCGGGGCTGTCGAGCGAGCGCAGGGTCGAACCGACCAACTCGAACGCCTCGGGCCAGGAGATCGGCACGTAGTGGTCGGTCTCGGGGTCGTACGTGAACGGCTCCGTCAGCCGGCCCTGGTCCTCCAACTCGTGGTCGGGCCAGCTCCGCAGCTCTTCGACGGTGTGGGCGGCGAAGAAGTCGCGGTCGACGCGGTCGTGGGTCATCTCCCACGTGACGTGCTTCATCCCGTTCTCGCAGAAGTCCAGGCGGAGGCCGTGGCGGTCGTCGGGCCATGCGCAGCCCGGGCAGTCGAACCCGCCGTCCTCGTGGTTCATCCGCTGGACGGCCCGCAGCGCGCCGATGGGTTCGCGACTGCGCACGACCACCCGGGCGACGCTCGCGGCCGCACCCCATCCCGCCGACGGACCGGTGTCGTCGGACTGCGAGAACGGACCCGGCCGGTTCGGCCCCCGACCGATCGCCGGTCGGTCAGCCGATCCGTGGAAGGGATCAGAGGGCGTTGGGGCCACCGGCTGGTCGGGCATCATGGTCCTCGAGGTCTCGTCGTCGACGACCACCGTTGCACCCCTCGGCGGCGGTCGCACCGGTGAACACACTGTGAGGTGGTCGGCGACGCTCCTTCCCACGTGCACACCAGGGAGCCCACGGATGCGAACGCCGTTGCGAGACCCGCACCATCGAGGCGGCCACGCCTGCCGGGGTCCGATGATGGATGCGCCCGAGGGGCCGTACGCGGGTCGCGATCGGAGCACACGATGACGAGCAAGAGGGCGACCGACGGAGCCATCCACCGTCCCGTTCGAGTGTTCCGACACCTCGCCGTCGGAGCACTCGCCGGAACCGTCGGAACCGCAGCCATGGACGCCGTCCTCTACCGCCGGTTCCGCCGCGGCGGCGGCCAGGAGTCCGGGTGGCACTGGGAGAGCGCCGAGGGGGTCACCGAGTGGAGCCAGGCGTCCGCGCCGGGCCAGGTGGGCCGGAAGCTGTTGACGGTCCTCCTCGGTCATCCGCCGCCCGACTCCTGGGCCAGGCGGACGACGAACGCGGTGCACTGGGCGACCGGGATCTCATGGGGCGCCCAGTACGGAGCGCTCGCCAGCGTCACGACTCGGCACCCGTGGTGGCGGGCGGTCGGGTTGGGACCGACGGCGTGGCTGACCAGCTACGCCGTCCTCCCGGTGATCGGCGTGTACCAGCCGATCTGGCGATACGACCTGACGACGCTCGGCCAGGACCTCGCCGGCAACGTCGTGTTCGGTCTGGCGACCGGCGCGGCGGTCGCTGCGCTGCTCCGCGGACCGGGCCCGACGTCGGGCCCGGTCGCGGCAGCTCGTCAGGTCAGCTCGCGCTGAGGGTCCAGTCGGGCCGGACCCAGTGGCAGGTGTAGCCCTGCGGGTACTTCTGCAGGTAGTCCTGGTGCTCGGGCTCGGCCTCCCAGAAGTCACCGGCGGGCTCGACCTCGGTGACGATCGGACCCGGCCAGCGGCCGGACCGCTCCACATCCGCGATCGTGTCGATGGCGACCTGCTTCTGCTCGTCGCTGGTGAAGAAGATCGCGGACCGGTAGCTGCGACCGATGTCGTTGCCCTGCCGGTTCAGCGTCGTCGGGTCGTGGATCTGGAAGAAGAACTCCAGCAGCCGTCGGTAGCTGAGCACCTCGGGGTCGAAGATCACCTCGACCGCCTCGGCGTGGTCGCCGTGCCGGCGATAGGTGGCGTTCGGCGTGTCGGGGTCGCCCGAGTAGCCGGTTCGGGTGGAGATCACCCCGGGCAGCTGTCGCAGCAGCTCCTGTGATCCCCAGAAGCAACCGTTCGCGAGGACCGCTCGTTCGGTCGTCATCGTTCCTCCTCATCGATGGGCAGAGTCCCACCGGGACCATCAACACCGAAGCACTCCCGGGCCATCCCGTCCACGACCTCAGCCAGCGACGGACCTGAGAGAACCGCGCGGTGCACGGCGCGGCCGAGACGAACCGCACGTCCGTCGCGCCGATCCGGGCCTCAGACCAGGCCGTCCTCGTCCTCGACCACGCGGGCCAGCCGCTTGGGCGCGACGAGCGCGTACGAGGTGCGGACCCACTCGCGGATCTCGGCCCAGCGTGCCGTGCCCGCCCGCGCCGGCACGGTGACCGAGACCCAGCCGTGACGGCCCAGGCCGTAACCGGCCGGCTCCGCGGCGTCGTCGGTGGCGATGACCGCAGCGGCCTCCTCACGAGGCAACTTCACCGTCAGGTGCCCGGCGTCGCGGTCGCAGAACACGAAGTTCTTCCCCCTCACCCGGAACGTGGGGTGGTCGCCCCATTCGGCGATGTCCACCCGTTCCGCCTCTGGGAGCTCCCCGACGATCCGCTCGAGTCGTTCCATGCGGTTGGCCACGATCGCTGTCCCTTCGTCGTCCCTACTCTCCCCCATGTCCCGGCCTCGCCTCGGCCTCGGCGGCGAGGGCCTTGCGGTCGGGT
>JAEXGP010000198.1 GCA_023450775.1 Actinomycetes bacterium
CGTGCGATCGACGCCGGGCGGGCGCCGGCCACGTCGTCGGCCCCCTGGATGGTCGACGGGTCGTAGAGCACCACGTCGGGGACGAGCCCGTGCCGGGCCAGGGCGTCGACGTGGTCGCCGACCCGGTAGCCGGCCGTCTCCGACACCTGCGGGTGCAGGTTGCACACGTAGACGACCTGGGCGCGGGTGGCCCGCACCGCCTCGGCGATGCCCCGCACCGCGGTGGCGGCGAGCACGCTGGTGTAGAGCGAGCCCGGTCCGAGGACGACCTGGTCGGCGTCGAGCACCGCCTGCACGGCCAGATCGCAGGCCGGGGCGTCACCCGGTTCCACGGTGACGGTGCGCAGGTCCGCCCGCTCCCCCACGGCCACCTGACCCCGCACCAACCCGCCCGAGTCCACACGGGCCCGCAGCTCGACCGGTTCGGTCGTGGTGGGCAGCACCCGGCCGACGCAGTCGAGCAGCCGTCCGGCCTCGTCGAGTGCGGCGACCAGGCTGCCCTCGGACTCCTCGAGCGCGGCGATGAGCAGGTTGCCGAAGGCGTGGCCGTCGAGCTCTCCCGAGGCGAACCGGTGCTCCATGGCTCCCACGATCGGCTGGTCCGAACCGGCCAGCGCCACCAGGCACTTGCGCAGGTCGCCCGGCGCCGGCCGGGGTGACGCGGCGCGCAACCGGCCGGTGGAACCGCCGTCGTCGGCCACCGACACCACCGCCGACAGCCGCCCGGCGTACCAGCGCGCCGCCCGCAGCGTGGTGGCCAGTCCGTGCCCTCCGCCGACCGCGACAACGGCGGGGCCGGCTGGGTCCAGACCGGGCGACACGGCGTCGGGGTCCACGTCGATCACTTGCCCACGTCCCGGTGCCGGATGCGGGGCTCGATCCCCTGGGTGCGCAGCCACTCGGCGATCGTCTCCACGATCGTGACCGAACGGTGACGTCCACCGGTGCAGCCGAACGCGACCGTCAGCAGCGCCTTGCCCTCGGCGATGTACGCCGGCAGCAGCAGCTCCAGCAGGTCCTCGACCTTGCCCAGGAACTCGCCGGTCAGCTCGAAGGACCGCACGTACTCCTGCACCTCGGGGTCCAGGCCGGTCAGCGGGCGCAGCTCGTCGACCCAGTACGGGTTCGGCAGGAAGCGGCAGTCGAACACCGTGTCGACGTCGGCCGGCACGCCGTGCTTGTACCCGAACGACTGCAGCGTCACCTGCATGCGCGAGCGGTCGCCCTCGGCGAACAGGTCGTGCACCCGGGCCCGCAGGTCGTGGACGTTGAGCTCCGACGTGTCGATCACGATGTCGGCGGCCTCGCGCACCTCCGCCAGGACTCCCCGCTCCAGGTCGATGGCGCCGGCCACCGTGCCGGCCTGCGCCGCGAGCGGATGCCGCCGCTTCGACTCGCCGTACCGACGGACGAGCGTGGGCGTGGACGCGTCCAGGAACACGATCCGGACCCCGGCCCCCGAGCGGCGCAGCTCGTCGAGCGCCGGACCGATGCCCTCGATGTCGCTCCCCGTCCCGACCACCAGTGCCACCGGCGTGCCCGGGTCCTGGAAGCGCGCCAGCTCGGCGACCTTGGGGATCAGCTCCACCGGGATGTTGTCGATGACGAACCACCCCAGGTCCTCGAGCGAGTCCCCGAACTGGGTCCGCCCGGCGCCCGAGACGCCGGTGATCACCAGGAACTCGCTCACGCCACGAACGCTATCGCCCCGCCCGAGCGCCCCGACCATCTTCGCCCTGCGCCGCCGCCCTCGCTAGGTTCAACGCCGTCGTTCCGCTGCCCGGGCCTCGCACCCCGGGTGCCCAAGGAGAGCCTCCATGCGCAAGAAGCCGTTCCTCACCGTCGCCGCACTCTGCTGCGCCCTGGCCCTGTTCGCCGGCGCCTGCAGCAAGGACGACGAGGCGGCCGAGAAGAAGAGGGCAGAGGGCACCACGACCACCGCCAAGGAGGACGCGACGACCACGACCGCCGCGCCCGCCGAGGACGCGGGGGACGACACGTTGGTCGACGTCATCGTCGCCGACAACGACCTGTCGCAGGTCGCCGGGCTCATCACCGAGGCCGGTCTGGAGGAGACGCTGTCGGAAGGCGGGCCCTTCACGATCCTGGCCCCGACCAACGCCGCCATGAACGCCGTGCCCGCCGCCACGCTCGCCAGCCTGCAGCAGGACCCGCAGGGCGCCCTGGCCAACGTGCTCAAGCTGCACGTGATCAGCGGCAACGTGACCGTCGACGACCTGGCCGACGAGAACGGCAAGTGCGTGGACACCCTCGGTGGCAAGGTGAAGATCACCGTCGAGGGTGAGGGTGACGACGCGTCGGTCAGCTTCGGCGGCGCCGGCGTCATCGACGGCGAGCCCCAGACCGCGTCGAACGGCACGATCCTCAAGCTCGACAGCGTCGTCACCGCACCCGCGACCGACTGCTGATCCGGGCGCCGGGACGATCGTCCCGGACCGTTCCGGAAGGAATTCCGCGTCGACCGCATCCGGACGGCGCGAACGAACGAAGTACCGCACACATCACCCCCTCAAGGAGGCCATGTCATGCGGTACAAGTTCCTCGCACCCTTCGTCGCGCTGCTCCTCGGCGTCTCGCTCGTGGGCGCCGCCTGCAGCGACGACGACAGCGACGCCAGCGGCGACTCGACGACCACCACGACCGAGAAGGCGACCACCACGACCGCCGGCGGTGAGATGGCCGGCGAGACCATCGTCGACATCGCGGCGAGCAACCCCGACTTCTCGACGCTCGTGGAACTGGTGAAGGCTGCGGGTCTCGCAGAGACGCTGTCGGGCGACGGCCCCTTCACCGTCTTCGCCCCGACGAACGAGGCGTTCAGCAAGGTCCCGGCCGACACGCTCCAGCAGCTGCAGGCCGACCCGACCGGCGCCCTCGCCGACGTGCTGAAGCTCCACGTCGTCAGCGGCAAGGTGCTCGCCGCGGACGCCATGAAGCTCGACGGCCAGTGCGTCGACACGCTCGGCGGCAAGGTCAAGATCGCCAAGAGCGGCGACGACCTGACCATCGGCGGCGCCACGATCACCCAGACCGACCTCGAGGGTTCGAACGGCGTCATCCACGTGATCGACGGCGTGATCACCGCCCCGTCGACCGACTGCTGACGGCTCGCCCCCGTCCGAGCCCCACCTGCTCTGTGATGCTCCTGACCGGGATTTCCCGGTCGGGAGCATCACAGAGCCCGCGGGCGCGAGCGCGGGTACCGGTAGGGGTGGCTCAGAGCCGTTCGAAGCGGAGGAACGCCAGGCGCGGGATCGTCGCCGCGTCGGCGTACTCCTCGGCCCGGGCCAGGAAGCCCGGCGGCGGAGGCGGCTCCTCCATGCGCTGCAGGACGAGCCCGGCGTCCCGGGCGGCGTTGAGGTAGCGCGACAGCGGGCGGTGGAAGAAGCGGATGAACACGTCCTTCTCCACCTCCTCGACGGTGTCGGCCTCGATCAGGTACGGCCCGATCCGCCAGTACTGCTCGGGCGGGTCGAGGACCTGGTCGTCGATCCAGCCGCTGCCCGGGGTCTGCAGCAGCGGGTGGTTGAGCAGGAACAGGAACCGCCCGCCGGGGCGCAGCACCCGGGCGACCTCGGCGAGGGCGGCGTCCACGTCGACGATGTGCTCGAACACAAGGCACGCCACCGCCGCGTCGGCCACGCCGTCGGCCACCGCCAACGCCGTCGCCGAGCCCTGCAGGTAGACCGGCCCGCCGGCCCGCTCCCGGGCGACGCGCACCTGCGCGGCGGCCGGGTCGAGACCCACCACCGTCATGCCCGCCGCGGCCGCGACCCGGGCGACCTGGCCCTCGCCGCAGCCGACGTCGACGAGCAGTCCCGACGTGCGCTCGTCCTCCGACGGAAGGTGCTCGGCGACCAGCGGCAGGATCTGCTCGGTGTACTCGGGGTCCACGCCGTCGGTGAACTGGTCCTGCCACCAGGTGGCGTGGGACTCCCAGGGATCAGGGTTCGGCACGGCGTGCGACGCTAGCGGGCGGTCGCTGATGGCGACTCACGCCCGGGCGATCACGCCGGCGAGTGGAGCGCCTCGTAGACGGCATCGGCCACTGAATCGGGCAGCCACGGCAGCGCCTGGAGCGTGGCCAGGTCCGCCGCCTGCACCGCCCGAACCCCGCCGAGCTCCTTGACCAGACGCTGCTTGCGCTTGTCGCCCAGGCCGGGGATGCCGTCGAGCACCGAACGGGTCATGCGCTTTCCGCGCAGCTCCCGGTGGTACGTGATCGCGAACCGGTGGGACTCGTCGCGGATGCGCTGCAGCAGGAAGAGCGCCTCGGACCCGCGGCGCACCTCGACCGGCTCGGAGCGACCCGGCAGGTAGACCTCTTCGAACCGCTTGGCGAGCGACGCCACCGGGATCTCCTCGGAAAGACCGAGCTCCTCGAGCACCCTCACCGCCACGCCGAGCTGCCCCTTGCCGCCGTCGACCAGGAGCAGCTGCGGCGGGTATGCGAAGCGGCCCCGCTCGGCCGGCGGCTTGTCACGGTCGGCCAGGTAGTTGGTGAGGCGCCGGGTCAGCACCTCCTCCATGGCGGCGAAGTCGTCGTTGCCGCCCACCGTGCGGATCTTGAAGCGCCGGTACTCCTGCTTGCGGGGCAGGCCGTCCTCGAGCACGACCATGGAGCCCACGTAGTCGGTGCCCTGCAGGTGGCTCATGTCGTAGCACTCGATGCGCAGCGGGGCGGCCGGCAGCTCGAGCGCCTCCTGCAGCTCGTTGAGCGCCTTGGCCCGGCTGTTGTGGTCCGACGCCCGCTTGAGCCGGTGGCGGTTGAAGGCCTCCTGCGCGTTCTGCGTGACCGTCTCGGCGAGCTGGCGCTTCTGTCCGCGCTGCGGGACCCGGATGTCGACCCTGCTCCCCCGCTGCATGGTCAGCCACTCCCGGTAGACGTCCATGTCCTCGGGCAACGTGGGGACCAGCACCGCCTTGGGGTAGCCCACCGCGGGCTCGTCGCCGTAGAGCTGCTCCAGCACGGCCGCGACGGTCTGTTGGGGGCTCAGGTCCATGACCTTGTCGAGCAGGAACCCGAACCGGCCGACCACCCGGCCCTTGCGCACGTAGAAGACCTGCGCCGACGCCTCGAGCTCGTCCTCGGCGATGCCGATCACGTCCACGTCCTCGCTGCGGTCGCCGACCATCTGCTGGCGCTCGATGGCCCGCCGCACGGTGGCGAGGCGGTCGCGCAGACGGGCGGCCTGCTCGAACTCGAGCGCCTCGGCGGCCTCGGACATCTGGGTGGCGAGCCGCTCGAGCACCGGTTCGGTGTCGCCCTCGAGGAACTCGAGCAGCTCGTCGACGAGGTGGCGGTAGGCGTCCTGGTCGATCTCGCCGACGCACGGCCCCGAGCACTTCTCGATGTGGAAGAGCAGGCAGGGCTTGCCGAGCTTCTCGTGGCGGCCGAACTTGGCATCGGAACAGGTGCGCAGCGGGAAGGTTCGCAGGAGCTCGTCGAGCGTGTCGCGGATGGCGTAGGCGTGGGCGTAGGGCCCGAAGTAGCGGACGCCCTTGCGACGGCGCCCCCGCATGACCATGGGCCGCGGCCACTCGTCGGAGACGGTGACGGCCAGGAACGGGTAGCTCTTGTCGTCCACCAGGCGGACGTTGAACCGGGGCCGGTGCTGCTTGATGAGCGAGTACTCGAGCATCAGCGCCTCGACCTCGTTGCGCACCTGGATCCACTCGACCGACTCGGCGGTGGAGACCATCTGGAACGTGCGCGGGGGGAGGTTGGCCGGGTTCTGGAAGTAGTTCGACAGCCGCTGGCGCAGCGACTTGGCCTTGCCGACGTAGATCACCCGCCCGTCGGCGTCCTTGAACTGGTAGCTGCCGGGCGTGTCGGGGATGGTGCCGGCCGGAGGTCGCTCGAGCATCGGAGCTGAACCTACCGTCCGGCCCCGCCACGCCCCACGGCGGGTTCGGCCCGTCAGGGGCAGGGGCGAGGGTTGAGCGGGAACTCGCACTCCTGGAACGCCGGCGGGCCCACGTCGACCGGGTCGCTCGACACCACCGCCCGGGCCACCGGCCGACCGTCGGGCCAGGTGCCCATGTCCTCCAGGTCCGTGTCGCACCACCGACCGTCGAGCGCGCAGCCGGCCATGGCGTCGACGGTCCGCCACGCCGACCACCGGTCCACCCGGTCCGTGGACAGGTTGGACAGGAACGGTGCGAACTCGAATGAGATCGGGCCGAAGTGGTCGGCGAACATCGGCGGGTCGACCGTGCGGTCCGTGTGGACCATCACGTGCACCTTGTGCGACTCGTCGACGGTGGCCGACCGGTACAGGTCGATGCCGACGCGTGCGTCCACCACCACGTCCTCGTCGTAGTTCACGACCGCCAGGTGCGTGCGGGCCGGGATCTCGATGGGTCCGGCACCCGTCTGCAGGACGAAGTGCGGCGCCATGGTGACCGCCCACAACCCGTCGCTCCCCCAGCCCCGCTGGTCGATCTGACGGAGGAGCCACGGCGTCATCCCGCCGCCGAACGAGTGACCGACCACGCCGACCCGGGACGTGTCGACCCGCCCGCTGGTGCTCACGCCGAGCAGGAAGCCGGTGTCGACCACCGCGTACTGGTGGGCCGGGTCGTACTCGACCGGGTACCCGGGGAACACGACCACGAACCCGTTGCCGACCAGGTGGTCGATGAGGCCCTGGTACACCTCGGGCGCCGTGCCCAGGTAGCCGTGGGCGACGAGCACGACCGGGCGTGCGTCATCCGAGCACGACCCGCCGGTCCAGGGCTCGGCGTCGCCGGTCGGCTCGTACAGCACGTCGGAGTGGCGGAGGTCGATCGGGTTCCACAGCTCGGTGCGCGCCACACCGCACGGGCCGTCGGCGCCGGGCGTCCCGGCGGGCAGCGTGCCCTTCGGTGGTGGCACCGAGCAGGCCGACAGCACCCCGGCGACCAGCACCGTCACCACCAGCGCAGCGGCGCCGGCGGCCCTTCGATGCCGCCGCGACGCGCCCGTTCCCGCCCTCACCGCCATGTTCCCTCCCTGGGTCCGACCCCCTCGGACGGCCCGCATCATCGCACTCCGGACCGCCTGCCGGAACACCGGAACGCAAGATGGCGTTCACCAGGGGTGGATGGGCGGTACGCTCATCGAGCCGGCCTGGCCTCCGGCGACATCAACCTCTGAGGCCGACATCCCCGTGGCGTGGCGACCAGGCTGCCCCCACCGGCCGTCAATCGGAGGTCCTCAGGGCCGCGCTCCTGGCGCCGGCCACAAGGAGGTTCACCCCAATGTTGCGACTCCAGGCGCCGCTGCCAGAGCGGTACACCTCGGCGAGCCCCGACGAACTGGCCGACCGCATCGCGGCGGCCAAGGCCACGCTCGGCGACCGCCTCTTCATCCTGGGCCACCACTACCAGCGAGACGAGGTCATGCGCTGGGCCGACGCCCGGGGCGATTCGTTCCGCCTGTCGGTGCTGGCCAAGGAGCACCCCGAGGCCGACTACATCGTGTTCTGCGGTGTGCACTTCATGGCCGAGTCGGCCGACATCCTGACCGGTGACCACCAGCAGGTGATCCTCCCCGACCTGAACGCCGGCTGCTCCATGGCCGACATGGCCGACATCGACGCCGTCGAGGAGGCCTGGGAGTCGCTCGAGGACATCACCGACATCGACCGCGTGGTGCCGATCACGTACATGAACTCGGCCGCCAACCTGAAGGCGTTCGTGGGTCGTCACGGCGGCGCCGTGTGCACGTCGACCAACGCCCGGGCCGTGCTCGAGTGGGCGCTCAACGACCCCGAGGGTCCGCAGGCCAAGCAGGTCCTGTTCTTCCCCGACCAGCACCTCGGCCGCAACACCGGCTACCAGATGGGCTTCACCGAGGCCGACATGCGGGTGTGGAACCCACGTCTGGACCTCGGCGGACTGAGCGAGGCCGACGTCAAGGAGGCCACCTTCCTGCTCTGGAAGGGCCACTGCTCGGTGCACCAGCGGTTCCGCCCCGAGCACGTCGAGGCGTTCCGTGCCGAGCACCCCGACGGCGTGGTCATCGTGCACCCCGAGTGTGCGCACGAGACCTGCGCGCTGGCCGACGAGGTCGGCTCGACCGACTTCATCATCCGGGCCATCGACGCGCTGCCGGCCGGGACGACCGTCGGCGTCGGCACCGAGATCCACCTGGTCCAGCGGTTGAACGACGAGACCGACAAGGACGTCCGCTCGCTCGACCCGCTGATCTGCCCGTGCAGCACGATGTTCCGCATCGACGCGCCGCACCTGGCGTGGACCCTCGACCGCCTGGTCGAGGGTCGGGTGACCAACCGGATCACGGTCGATCCCGACACCGCCCACTGGGCCCGCGTGGCGCTGGAGCGGATGCTCTCGATCACCTGACCTGCTCCTGAGCTCGGGACGTCTCGCGCCCACATCGGGTTCAGGGCGACCCGAGCTCCGGCGCGGTTGCGGAACACCTGAACCGGGGAGGTCTCGCGCCCACATCCGGGGCGAAGCGACCCGAGTTCGGGGCGGCTACATGCAGACGGCGGGGAGCGCCGGCCCCGCGCCGGCCCCCCCCGGGGGGGGGAGCGCGCGCG
>JAEXGP010000212.1 GCA_023450775.1 Actinomycetes bacterium
CCTCGGGGCTGGCGTCGAACACGACGCCCTCGCCGAAGATCGGCGTCATGAACGGATAGGCCGCGGCCTGGTCGAGCTCCTCGTCGGAGGCCCGGAAGAAGATCTCGTTCGCCTCGGCGCCGGTGAGGAGCACGACCTCCTTGTCGGCCAGGCGGAACTCGCCGACGTCGCCGCACTCGTCGCGGGTCCGGCGCATCAGGCCGATCGGGTCCACCCGGAGCTCCTCCAGGTGCCCGGTGCCACCGTCGTCGCCGGACACCTTCGGGATGTCCGCGCCGGTGGCGCTGCTGCTGGCCATCGTGTCGGTCATGCGTCCCCCTCACCCTCGAGGTCGGTCTGGTCGGTCTCGTCTGTCCCGTCCCCCTCGGCGGAGGCGAAGAGCACGGCGTCGTCCGCGACGGGCGCCTCGGGCTGGACCTCGAGGAGCGAGTAGCGGGTGCCCTTGGGCGCGGAGACGACGGCGAGCACGGCGTCGGCGAACTCGGCGGGGCGGATGGCGCCGTCGTGGCGGAGCAGCCCCCAGCGGTACCAGGACGCGACGACCGTGTTGATCGTGGTCTCGTCCCAGGTGGTGCCCTGCTCGGTGCTCGACGGGCCGGGCCGGACGATCCCCACCCGCACGCCGGTCCCCTCGCACTCCATGGCCATGGCCCGGGCGTAGCCCTCGAGACCGGCCTTGGACGCGACGTACGCGGCCATGTGCGTGCGGGGCTCCTCGGCCACCTCCGACGTCACGAACACCACGTCGCCGCGCCGGCGGCCGACCATGGCCGGCACGACGGCGTGCACCAGCGCCTGGGCGCCCAGCAGGTTCACCTGGAGCTGGCGGGTGAACTCGGCCGGGTCGGCCAGGGTGGTGATCGGCTGCACGTCACCCGCGTTGGACACCAGGATCTCGATCGGGCCCATCTCGGCCTCGGCCCGCCGGGCGAACGTGGCGATCGAGTCGCCGTCGGTCAGGTCGAGCGCGAGCGGCAGCGCCTCGCCGCCGTCGGCGACGATCTTGGCGGCCAGCTCCTCCAGGCGGTCACGGCGCCGGGCGCCGATCACGACCGGGTGACCGGCCGCGGCGAGGCGCAGCGCGATCGCCGCGCCGTGGCCCGACGAGGCGCCGGTGACGATCGCGGCGCGACGCTCGGGGTGCGGTTCGAACCGGGGCATCAGGCGCTCCTCCCGCTCGTCGGCGTACCGGGTCGTGGGGTGACGCTGGTGGGCACCTTGGCGAAGCCCCGCACGTTGACCGAGTGCACCCGCTCGATGCCGGACGGGTCGATGTCGTAGGTGCTGAACGCGGCGAGCAGCTCCTCGAGCGCCACGCGGGCCTCGAGCCGGGCGAGCGACGCGCCCAGGCAGAAGTGACGACCGAAGCCGAAGCTCGCCAGCTGCGGCAGCGGCTCGGGCCGGTCGAGGTCGTAGACGTCGGGGTTCGAGAACACCCGCGGGTCGCGGTTGGCCGAGCCGGCCAGCAGCAGCACGCGGTCCCCCGCCCGGATCACGTCGTCGTACCAGGGGATGTCCACGAGCGCGAGGCGGGCGAGCATCTGCGACGAGGTGTCGTAGCGCAGCGTCTCCTCGATCCACATGGGGATCCGGCTCGGGTCCTCGAACGGCTTGGCCCGCTGGTCGGGGTTGCGCCACGCCCAGTACCAGGCGTTCGCCAGCAGCTTGGTGGTGGTCTCGTTGCCGGCCACGACCATGAGGAAGAGGAAGCCGATGATCTCGTCGTCGGCCAGGCGATCGCCGTCGACCTCCACCTCGAGCAGGGCCGAGGTCAGGTCGTCGGTCGGCCGCGCCCGCCGCTGGGCGAGCATGTCCGAGTAGTAGACGACGAGGTCGAGCGCGGCGGCCGCGCCTTCGGGCGGGACGTCGCGGATGCCCTCCTCCCGGTGCACCAGGAGGTCGCTCAGCCGGCGGAGCTCCTCGCGGTCCTCGACCGGCACGCCCATGAGCTCGGAGATCACGTCCATGGGCAGCCGGCCGGCGAAGTCGGCGATGAAGTCGAGATCGTCGGGCGTCTCGCGCATGCGCTCGATGTACGAGCGGGCGATCTGGCGGATGTGCGGCTCCTGCTCGGCCACCCGCCGGGGCGTGAAGCCCTTGGAGACGAGCCCTCGCATGCGGCCGTGCATGGGCGGGTCCATGCCCAGGAACGACATGGTCTTGTGGGCGTGCGGACCCGACGCCGACGGGTCGAGCGACACGCCGTGCGAGTTGGACAGGCGCTCGAAGTCCCGGAACCCCTCGATGACGTCCGCGTGCCGCGACAGCGCCCAGAAGCCGAGCTCCTCGTTGCGGTAGAGCGGCGCCTCCTCGCGCAGGCGCTCGTAGGTCGGGTACGGGTCCTCGTGGATCTCGTACGCGTACGGGTCGTAGGTGACCGCGTCGCTGGTCGTGGCGCTCATGCTCCCCCCGTCTCTCGATCCCTAGCGGACGACCAGGTCCGCGGTGCGGGCCAGCCGCTCGGGCAGGTCCGCGTAGTCCAGGTGCCCCATCCCCGCCTGGAGCATGGCGCCCGACACGGCGAACTCGAGCGTGGTCAGCACCGCCGGGTCCGCGGCGTCGCCGAGGGCCCGCTCCAGGCGGTGGCGCCACGTCAGACCGATGCGGTCGCGCAGCACCTTCACGTCGGGATCGTTGGACAGCATCGCCACCGTGCACGCCGCGGCGAGCTCGGGCTCGTCGGCCACGAGCAGGGCCATCTCGGACAGCGTCGACGCCACGCGGGAGGCCGTCGAGCGCCGGCCGTCCAGACGGGTCTCGGGCAGCGCCTCGAGACGGCGCCAGAAGACCTCGGTGACCAGGTGCTCCCGAGACGCGAAGTAGTTGTACGCGGTGGCCGGCGCCACGCCCGCCCGCTTGGCCACGTTGCGCACGGACAGCCCGTCGTAGCCGACCTCACGGAGCTCCTCCACGGCCGCGTCGACCAGCCGCTGCACGGTCTGGGCCTGGCGGTCCGACAGGTGCCGCCGAGGGGCGAGAGCCACGGAGTTGGACATCTGTCCAGATGCTAGTCCAATCCGTGTGCCGCGAGCCACCGATCGCAGATGCCGACCGCCTCGGCCAGCTTCGGCCGCTGGTCAGAGCCGTCGGGCCCCGTGCCCAGGTAGTAGTGCGTGGCGCCCTCGACGACGTGCAGCTCCTTGTCGTCGTGGTGCACGGCCTCGAAGAGCGACCTCCCCATCTCCGGGTAGCAGACGTCGTCCGCGCCGTTCGACAGCACGAGGACGGGCACGTCGATCGCCGCGGCGCAGCGCAGCCCGTCGGCCGGCGCCTCGTCCAGGCTCCACTGGCTCAACCAGCTGCGCAGCGTGCAGAACCGGGCCAGACCGACCGGACCGTTGTTCACGAGCACGGGGTCGCCCAGGTACGACTGGCCCACCTGCCGGCCGTTCGGGTCGATCGTGCCGTCGAGCACCGCCGGGTCGGCCATCGTCCCGTGCACCACGAAGCCGCGCTCCTCGTCGGGCCGGCCCGAGTCCCGGAGGCGCTCCAGCTCGCCACGAACCCACGCCGTGATCCGACGGTTCCGCTCCTCCTGGGCCTTCCGGTAGCCGGCCAGCCACTCGCGGTCGTACGGGGGCTGCGGTGCGTCGGGCCCGTACAGGTCCCACTGCGGATCACGCCGGTCGGGGTCGGACTCGTCGACGATCGCCGGGTCGAGCGAGTCGGTCAGCACGCCGTGGCGGCTCGGGTGCGCGGCGAGCAGCATCACGGCGTCGGCCGGGATCAGGTCCGACGCGGTCAGGTCGGGCGGGTCGCCCCACGGCGTGGACGTGATCGACGGCCGCTCCGCCTGCTCCTGGTACAGGAGCGACAGCGAGCCGCCCCCGCTCCACCCCGCGAGCACGACCTTGGAGTAGCCGAGGCGCTCCTTGGCATCGGCGACGGCGGCGCGCATGTCGAGCACCACCTTCTCCATGATCAGCGCCGAGTCCGACCGGTAGCGGCTGTTGCAGTAGATGACGTGGTGGCCGGCCTTGGCGAGCGCCCGCACCATCGGCAGGTACGCGCCGGCGCCGATCGGGTGCATGAACAGCAGCACCGTGTCGGACGGGACGCCGACCGGCCGGTAGAGATAGGACTCGAGCACGACCACGCCCTCGGGTCCGCCGTAGGTGTCCTTGAACGCCGCCTGCTCCAGGTAGACGAGCGGGTAGGCGACCAGCTCGACCTCGACCTTGCCGCTCACGGCGCGTCCGCCAGGCGCACGGGCGGCTCGGGGGTGCTCGCCGCGGCGGCCACCTGCTCGTCGGTCAGCGTGACCATGAAGGCGAGCTCCTCGGGCGGGTAGCCCATCTGCGGCACGGCGTCGTCGATCGCCGCCTGCGCCACCGGCTCGGCCGGTCGGTCGTAGGGAGCGGGCTCGACGTAGCGCCGCACGTCGTCGGGGGTCATCCCGATGGCCTCGCAGACCGCCGGGTCCACCCACGCACGGTGGTCCACCGGCTCGTCGGAGAACGCCGCCTCGAGCGTCAGGCCCTCGGGACCGGCGAAGTAGATCGAGTGGCACATGCCGTGGTCGATCGGACCGAACGTGACCACCCCGTTGGAGCGCAGCCGGTCGCGCATGCCCAGCAGCTCGTCCATGGAGCCGACCTCGAACGCCAGGTGCTGCATGGTGCCCGGCGCGCTGACGCCGGCGCCGGTGCCCGAGTGGGTCACCCCGATCGTCGACGGGACCTCCTCCACGCCCGGCACCTGCACGAACGACAGCAGGCAGTGGTCGCTCAGGCGGACGAAGCCGTGCCAGGCCCCCTCCACGCCGTGCATGTCGAACAGCGCCACGAGCGGCGCGCCCATGACCTGGGTGAAGAACTCGATCTGGCCCTTCATGTCCTTGGTGGACACGGCCAGGTGGTGGACGCCGATCGGTGTCGTCATGACGGGACCCCCCGGTTGCTCGTCGGATGCAGCATCAGCCAGGTTACGGCGATGGCTCGGGCCGGCCCTGGGCCAGCCCTCGCAGGACGCGGTCGATGCTCGTCGAGCGACGGGTCCAGGGCGTGTCCAGCCGCACGATCGCCAGGGCGTACACGACCTCGGCCTGCAGCTCGGCGGCCTCGCGGTCCGCCCCGAGGTCCACGAACGCGTCACGGATGAACTCGAGCAGCACGTGGTCCGCGTCGCGCACCGCCTCGGCCGCCGGCTCGTTGCACGTGGCCCAGTCGCGCATGGCCCGGTGCAGCGCACCCATGTGGAGCTCCACGCTGAGCTGCTCCAGCCGCCGCAGGCGCTCGTCGGGCCCGAGGGTGGACAGGTGCTCGACCGCCAGGCGGGGCTGCTCGTCACCGAAGAACGACGCGAGCTCGCCGAGGTACTCGGCCATGCCCGAGAAGTGGTGGTAGAAGCTGCCGGTCGTCCGGCCGGTGAGCTCGCAGAGCGCCGCCAGCTTCACCGCCTGGAACCCGCCCTCGCGCAGCAGGTCCTGGCCGGCCACGAGCCACGCGGCGCGGCTGCCGTCGGCCTCCACGCCGCTCGCGGGACCGTCCGTGCGGCCCACGTCAGATCCTGTCCGCCGGTCGCAGCGGCAGGCCGAGCGCCAGGCGCCCGGCGAGCTCGGTGGTGCGGTCCCAGTCGAACACGACGTGACCCTTGAGCACCTCGACGTCGCGCTGCAGGCGCTGGAGCGGCGCGTCGTTGCGGTACACGCTGGCTCCGGCCCCCGCGCACACGTCGCCGATGACGGCCACCGAGCGCCGGACCGCGTCGGCCGCGGCCAGCCGCACGGCCATGCGCACCTGCAGGCCCCGCTCCCCGTCGATCCCGCCCCCGCCGGGGCCGCCGAATGCGTCCTCGAG
>JAEXGP010000150.1 GCA_023450775.1 Actinomycetes bacterium
CGAGGCGACCGCGGCCCGTGGGGCGGTGGAGCAACGTGGCGAGGTCGCCCGCGGTCGCCTGCACGACCTGCGCCAGCGTCAGAAGGGACTCGAGGACGAGGCCGCGCTCGTCGAGGACAAGGCGGCCGAGATCGACCGCAAGCTGTACGACGGCTCCGTGGTCGCCCACAAGGAGCTCGAGGCGTTCCAGGAGGACCACCGCCTGCTGAAGGCTCGGCAGTCCGACCTGGAGGACCAGGCCCTCGAGGTCATGGAGGCGGCCGAGCCGATCGACGCCGAGGTCGCCGCGCTGGCGGCCGAGGTCGCCACCCACGACGCCCGGATCGCCGAGCTGACCGCCGAGGCGGACGCGGCCCGCGCCGAGATCGACGCCGAGCTCGCCACCGTCGCGGCCGAACGTGAGCAGGCCGCGTCCGAGGTCCCGGCCGACGTGCTCGCCGCGTACGAGTCCACGCGCGCCCGCATGGGCGGGATCGGTGCCGCCCGCCTCGTCGGCAACCGCTGCGAGGGCTGCCACCTGGAGATCCCCTCCGCCGAGCTGGAGGCGGTCCGCAAGGCCGCCGACGACGCCGTCGTCACCTGCCCGGAGTGCGGTCGGATCCTCGTCCGCTGACCGAACCGGGATCCCGTCGGTGTTCATCTGGTTCGCGGTCCTCAGCGTCGTCCTGACGTTCGCGGTCTTCCAGAGCCCGGCGATCGACTACCGCCTGGTCGCGCTCGGCGCGGTGATCCCGGTCGTCGAGGTGCCGTTCGGCGCGGGCCCGTTGCACTCGCTGCTCGCGCCCACGCTCGTGCTCGTCGTCGTCATGGTCAGCACCGTGCGGCGCCGGCTCGTGCGCCGGCGCTGGTTGGGGCTGCCGATCGGCATGTACATGCACCTGGTGCTCGACGGCGCGTTCACGCTCACCGCCACGTTCTGGTGGCCGTTCCTCGGCCTGGAGCTCTCCGACGGCGACGCCCCCGAGCTGTCCCGAGGTCTGTGGACGGTGGTCATGGAGCTGGCCGGCGTGGCCGCCGGCGTGTGGGCGTGGAAGCGCTTCGGCCTGGACGACCCCGAGCGGCGGTCGCGGTTCCTTCGCACCGGCCAGCTCGACCGGTCGGTCATGAGCGGCTCCGGGAGGCGGACATGAGCTCGCTGGTCGTGGTCCGTCACGGTCGCACTGCGGCCAACGCGGCGGGGCTGCTGCTCGGGCGTCTGGACGTGGAGCTCGACGCGCTGGGCCGCCGCCAGGCCGAGGCGCTGGCCGCCGCGGTGCTGGCGTCGAGCGGCCCGATCTCGGCCGTCGTGTCGAGCCCGTTGCAGCGAGCGGTCGAGACCGCGTCCGCGCTCGGCCTGCCGGTGCACGTGGACGACCGCTTCGTCGAGGTCGACTACGGCGAGTGGGACGGCCTCCCGCTGTCGGAGGTGCCGGCCGAGACGTGGAGCGAGTGGCGAGCCGACCCGCACTTCCGCCCGACGGCGGGGGAGAGCCTCCACGAGGTGTCGCACCGCGTCACCGAGGCGTGCGTGGACTGGGCGGCCCGGGCGTCCGACGGTTGCGTCGTCATCGCCACCCACGTCTCTCCGCTCAAGGCCGCCGTCGGCTGGGCGCTCGGCGCCGACGTGTCGTGGACGTGCCGCGTGGATCCGGCGTCGATCACGCGCATCGACGTGAACGGGACCGTCCCCACGCTGCGATCGTTCAACGAGACCGGTCACCTGGTCGGTCTGACCGCGTCCTGAGCGACCCGACGACGGTCCTCGGCGCTCCACGTCGGCGGAGCGACCCACCAGTTGAGACGTTCGGTGAACGTGTGGTGAACGTCATGTTGGAGAGTTGCCGCTTCCGCGCGCGGCGCCTCTAGGTTGGGCTCCATGGAGTTGCTCGACGAGGAGTCGCACCGGATCCTGCTGTGGGCCGTCCGTCTGCACGAGGTGGGACACGCACCCACCCGCACGGAGCTGACGGAGCTCGCAGAGGGTCGACGTCCCGCCGGTCTGGCCACGGTCACCGGGCTGGTCGGCCATGACTCGGAGTACCAGGAGGGGGCGATCGCGTCGCTGCTGCGTCGGGGGCTGCTGCACCCCGTCGGCGACGCCGGCGTCGCGCCCACGGGTCTGGGACGCCGGGTCGTGGACGCGCTCGGCCTGGACGACGGCTTCCCCGCGTTCGAGGTGCTCGACGCGGATCTCAGCTCGAGCGACCCGCTGGCCTTCGCCCGCATCGTCGGCCGTGTCGCCGCGCTGCACCGGCCGATGCTGGTCGACCCCTACTGCCGTCGGAGCGAGCTCGAGTACCTCACCGCGCACACCTCGGTCACCCGCGTGCTGGTCAGCGACCGCCTCGGTGGTGACGAGCTCGCCGACATGGTCGACATGGTCGAGTCACTGCGCCGGCGCGAGCACAAGCTCCGTCTCCGCGTGGCCCCGGCCGACGAGATCCAGGACCGCTGCGTGGTGAGCGGCGACCGCGTGCTCCAGGTCGGCGGGCTGCCGTCCGCCAACGGCGGCGGGGCGTCGGTGATCACCGAGCCGCACGACCTTGGGGCGCAGGCCCGCGAGTACTACCGCGAGGTCTGGCGCAGCGCCGACCGCCTGGCCGCCTACCGGCCGCGTCGCCGCAACATGCGCGTCGCCTGACGTCGGTCCGGACGGAGCGCCGCCCGGCGGCCCGGCACCCGTCGGGGTGGCCGAAACCTGAACCACGTTCGGAGACGTGGCGGGACATCCGGCACTTCCGCGCCCGGCGAATCTAGGGTGAGCGGGCCTCCGGTACACCGCCGGGGGCTCATGACCATCAGGAGAGACGGGCCGATGCGCAGAAACGTCACTCGTGTGCTCATCGTCGCCGTCGCCGCACTGGGGCTCCTCGCCTCGGCCTGCGGTGACGATGACGACAAGGGCGACGGCACCACGACCACCGAAGCCTCCAAGGGCGGCGATCGCGGCAACGCGGATGGCGAGCTCAAGCTCGGCACGCTCGTGCCCCAGACCGGCGACCTCAGCGCCATCGTGAAGTCGCTGCAGACGCCGGTGGACATGGCGGTCGCGTCGATCAACGCCGCCGGCGGCGTCAACGGCAAGCCCGTCGTGGTCGTCGAGGCCGACGACGGCACCAACCCCAACGTGGCCGCGACCAGCTACGCCAAGCTGGTCAACACCGACAAGGTCGACGCGATCATCGGCCCGGCACCGTCGGGCGTGGCCGCCAAGCTGCTGGAGTCGATCGGGACCGACAAGGTGCCCACCTGCTCCGGCTCCACCACGGCCGCCAACCTGAGCGGCGGCGGCAACGGCTACTTCTTCCGCACCGCCCCCGGTGACGACCTGCAGGGCCCGGCCCTCGCCACGCTGATCACCGGCGACGGCAAGACCAAGGTCGCGATCCTGGCCCGCAACGACGACTACGGGAAGGGCTTCTCCGAGTCGCTGAAGGCGGCGCTCGAGGACGGCGGCGCCGAGGTCACCGAGACCGTGCTGTACAACCCCGAGGCCTCGAACTTCGACGCCGACGTGCAGAAGGCGCTGGACTCGTCGCCCGACGCCATCGCGATCCTGGGCTTCAACGACGACGGCGCCAAGGTCGTCAGCACGCTGATCGGCAAGGGCGCCGGCCCGTCGCAGATGCCGCTCTACACCGCTGACGGCATGCAGAGCTCCAGCTTCGCCAAGACGGTGGACCCGTCGGACCCGTCGAAGATCGCCGGCATCAAGGGCACCGCTCCGGCGGCCGCCCCGCAAGGCATCGAGAGCCCCTTCACCGCCGAGTTCGCGGCGACGGGCATCGACACGATCTTCTCGTCCTACTACTGGGACTGCACCAACCTGATGGCGCTGGCGGCCGTGAAGGCCAAGAGCGACGACAGCTCGGCGATCGCGGAGAACTTCGCCTCGAACCTCGAGGGCGACAACGACTGCAACAACTTCGCCGACTGCAAGAAGCTCCTCGAGGACGGCAAGACCATCCACTACCGGGGTGCGTCGAGCATGTTCGAGAAGTGGAACAAGATGGAGCCCGGCACCGGCGTCTACGACGTCTGGGCCTACGGCGCCGACGGCAAGTCGGCCAACGTCGAGGGTGCGGCGCAGATCTCCATCGGCTGAGCCGAGGTGAGCTGAGCCCAGCCGACCGCTGGACGTGACGGGGCGCCCCTCCGGGGGCGCCCCGCTCGCGTCCGGGCCCGTGTCGCTCGCTCGGATTCCTCGTCGAACTTGTACGCCACGGCCCACATGGGCGACCGCCACGTACAAGATCGCCGGGAGCCGTCGAACTCGTACGCCACGCGCAACATGGCCGACCACCACGTACAAGTTCGGCGGCCGGGCGGTCGGCGAGCGGCGGGCCGTTGGCCGGTCGGCCGTCAGCGGTTGCGGACGAGCGAGCCCAGGTAGAGCTCGATGACCTTCGGGTCGTCCAGCAGCTCGGTGCCGGTGCCCGTGTACGCGTCCACGCCGTTGTCGAGGACGTAGCCCCGGTGGCAGATCCGCAGCGCCTTGTGGGCGTTCTGCTCGACGATGAGCACCGAGACGCCGGCGTGGTTGATCGCGGCGATGCGGGCGAACACCTCGTCCTGCATGGCGGGGGAGAGGCCGGCCGACGGCTCGTCGAGCAGCAGCAGGCTCGGCTCCATCATGAGGGCACGGGCCATGGCCAGGACCTGGCGCTGGCCACCCGACAACGAGTCCGCCCGGTCCCCGCGGCGACTCTGCAACGCCGGGAAGAGCTCGAGCACCTCGTCGCGGCGCACCTCGAAGCGGTCCGGGCGCAGGAACACGCCCATGCGGAGGTTCTCCTCGACCGTCAGCGTGCCGAACACGTTCTGCACCTGCGGCACGTAGCCCACCCCGCGCGACACCAGGTCGAAGCCGCGGACGCCGACGATGTCCTCGCCGTCCATGGTCATCGTCCCCGAGCGGACGGGCACGAGGCCGAACACCGTCTTGATGAGCGTGGACTTGCCGGCGCCGTTCGGGCCGATGATCCCGACCAGCTCGGAGCGGGCCACCTGGATGGACGCACCCCGCAGGATGTCGACGCCGGGGACGTAGCCCGCGACCAGGTCCTCGACCACCAGGAGCGGCTCGCCGGGGGCGGTCACGAGTCGCTCCCGTCGTCCGCTCCGGCGTCGGCCCATTCGTCGGCCCGTTCGTCGCTCGAGTAGAGACGCTCGACCGCCGGCAGCATCTCGGCCTCCATGTCGCGCAGGTCGCCGCTGGAGCCGCCCAGGTAGGCCTCGATGACCCGCTCGTCGGCGGCCACCTGACCGGCCGTGCCGGTGGCGATGATCCGGCCCTCGGCCATGCACACGACCACGTCCGAGATGGCCGACACCACGTCCATGTCGTGCTCGACGAAGAGCACGGTGATGCCCTCGCCGGGCAGCTCGCGGATCTTGTCCAGCAGCAGCTGACGCAGGGCCGGGTTCACGCCGGCCATCGGCTCGTCGAGCATGAGCAGGCGCGGCGCGGACATCACGCCGCGGGCGAGCTCCAGGAGCTTGCGCTGACCGCCGGAGAGCGTGCCGGCCTTGTCGTCGAGCTTGTCGCCGAGACCCACCCAGCGGCCGAGCTCCGCCGCCCGCACGCCCAGCTCGGCCTCCAGCTTGCGCCACACCCAGGGCATGAGCGCCGCGCGGAGGTGCTCGCCCTTCTGGTCCTTGGCGGCCAGTCGGATGTTGTCCAGCACCGACAGGCGGGGGAACACGCGGGCCGTCTGGAACGTGCGGACCATGCCGCCGCGCGCCACCGCGTACGCGGGCTTGCCGCTCATGTCCCGGCCCTCGAAGGTCCACGTCCCGCCGTCGGCCCGCTCGAAGCCGGTGAGGACGTTGAAGAACGTGGTCTTGCCCGCACCGTTGGGGCCGATGAGCGCCACCACGCTGCCCCGCTCGACGGTCATCCGGTCGACGTCGACCGCCTTCACGCCACCGAACGAGCGGTGGACGTGCTCGGCCACGAGCACCGGGCCCGACGAGGGCGCGTCGGGCCCGGGCGCAGGCGCAGCGGCGGACGGGTCCCCGGGGGTGGTCACGTCACTCACCGATGACCGCCTCGGACTTGTCGCCCAGCAGGCCCTGCGGTCGGAAGACGAGCAGCAGCACGATCGCCAGGCCGACCAGCACGTAGCGGACCGCGCCGGTGTCGGTGCCGTCGATGAACCACCAGCCGTCGCCGATGGCCTGCGTCAGGAGGCTGTTGAGCAGCGAGATCACGAACCAGTACACGATCGCGCCCACGGGCGGGCCGAGCACGGTCGCCACGCCGCCCAGGATCACGACCAGGTACCAGTTGAAGGTGGTCTGCGAGACGAAGAAGTCGGGCTTCACGAACCCGCCGTCGAACATGAAGATGATGCCGGCGATGCCGCCGATCACGCTGCCCAGGACGAACGCCTGCAGCTTGAGCTTGAACACGTGCTTGCCCAGGGAGCGGGCGGCCTCCTCGTCCTCCCGGATGGCCTTGAGGAGACGACCCCAGGGGCTGCGGGCCAGGCCCCAGACGAGCAGGCAGCAGAGCGCCACGATCGTCCAGCCCACGCTGATCGTCCACAACGTGTTCTGGTTGAAGCTGAACGCGCCCCAGCCGTAGCGGCCCTCGGGGATGGGGTTGACGTCGAAGAAGTCCTTCGCCACGCCGGTGAGGCCGATCGGTCCGCCGGTGACGTCCTGCAGCCGTGCGGAGTTGATGACCACGCGGATGATCTCGGCCGCGGAGATCGTGGCGATCGCCAGGTAGTCCGCCCGCAGGCGCAGCGTGGGGAGGCCGAGCAGCAGGCCCAGCAGTGCGGCGGCGAGGATGCCGATGATCGCCCCGAGCCACAGCGGGAGCCCGCGGTCGACGCTGATCGCCGCGCCGTAGGCGCCGACCAGGCCCGAGGCGACGGCGCCGAAGTTGAGCAGGCCGGCGTAGCCGAACTGGATGTTCAGCCCGATGGCGCCGAGCGCGTAGACGACGCTGGGCACGGCGACCATGTCGCGGAGGCCGTCGACGAGCGCGGCGCCCAGGTCGACCGCGAGCAGGGACGCGCTCATGCCGCGGCGCCGCTCATGCCGTGCGGGCCTTCACGCCGAAGATGCCCTGCGGGCGGATGAGGAGGACGACGACGAGCGTGGCGAGCGCGACCACGATCTTGAGGTCCGCGTCGAGCCAGAACGTGGACACGTCGGAGACCACGCCGACCACCAGCCCGCCGACCATGGCGCCGAACGTCGTGCCCAGGCCGCCGAGCACGACAGCCGCGAACGTCACGAGCAGGACGCGCTGGCCCATGTTCCAGGCGGCCGAGTCCGTGCTGGCGAGCATGATCCCGGACAGCCCGGCGAGCAGACCGGCGATCACCCACACCATGAGGATCACGCGCTGGTCGTCGATGCCCGATGCGATCGACAGGTCCCGGTTGTCCGACACGGCGCGGATGGCGGTGCCGAGCCGGGCCCGCTGGAGGAACAGAGCGACCACGATCAGGCACACGAACGCGATGGCGGTGATCACCAGGTCCTTGGGCCGCAGCGACACCGGGCCGAGCGTGACGGTGGGGGACTGGGCCGCGTACTGGGCGTACTGCTGTGGGCCCTGGCCGAAGATGATGCTGAAGACGTAGCGGAGCGCGAACGCCATGCCGATGGACACGACCATCTGCGACACGACGGGCATGCCGCGACGGCGCAGCGGTCGGTACACCGCGAGCTCGAAGCTGGCGCCGAACAGGCCGGTCAGCAGGATGCCGCCGACCGCCGCGATCAGCAGCGGCAGGCCCAGACCGCCGTCGCTCACGTTGAGGTACCAGGTGGCGATGGCGCCGAAGGCGATCATCTCGCCGTGGGCGAAGTTCGTGAGGCCGGTCGTGCCGAAGATGAGCGACAGGCCCACGGCCGCCAGCGCGATCACCAGGCCGAAGCGCACGCCGCTGGCGGTCAGGCTGGCCAGGCGCTCCACGTCCGACGGTCCGCTCGCCGCCTCCTGGCCCGCCTCGGTCAGGCGGAACACGACCGGTCGTGCGCCGGTGGCCTGCACGATCGGGTTGAGGGTGGCCCGGGCCCCCTCGGCGAGCTCCACGCCGTCGGGGAGGCTCTTGACGTCGAGCTCCACCTCGTAGCGACCTGCGCCCGGTACGGGGATGGCGACCTTGCCGTCGGCGTCCGACGTCCCCCGAGCGACCTCGGCGCCGTTCTGGGAGACGATCACGACCACGCCCTCGAGCGGCTCCTGTTCGGTGCCGGCGGTGAGCGTGGTGCTGATGCTGGGGCCGGTGCCGCCGGGCGCGGTGGGCGCGCCGGAGGTCGACGTCGTGGCGGGCGTGGTGGGCGTCGGCTCCTGCGCACCGGCGGACGACGTCGAGGCGATCGACAGCAGGGCGGCGAGCACCAGGAGCCCGCCGAGCACACCCACGATGGTGCGTCGGCGCAGGGAGTTGGGGCTCACCTCCACCATTGGCGCCGCATCATACGGACCGGGCGGGGCGTCCTGCCCGGATGGTCGCTCCCCCGAAGGTCTGCTGGGCGGCTGGCGTCGATGGCCGTGCGCTCGGCGATCAGAGCGTGATCGTGTTCGAGCACGACCAGGCGTCCGCGGGCAGCGTCCAGGGCGAACCCGTGAACGACGTCGCCGTGCCCTGGCCGAGTGCCGAGCAGACCGAGTCGGCCGCCGCCTTGTCGGCCGCCTGCACGATCGTGATCGCACCGACGGGCGTGCCGCTGCAGGTGCCGTTGCCGGAGATGGTGAACAGCGGGCCGACGAGGAACGCCGAGATCGTGGCGTTGCCGGCCTGGTTGGCCGTCCCGTTGTAGTTGAGGTCCGGGGCCTGGTTGCCGTCGGCGCCGGCGCCGTCGATGCACGCCGCGGCGAGCCAGCCGCCGGGCACCGTGGGCACCGACGGGGTGGCGGGCGCCGCGCAGGCGGCGGCCCCCAGGACGGTGGCCGCAGCGATCGCGACGGCGACCACGCGGTGACGGGACACGACGGTGCCGAGCTTCATCTGGATCTCCCCCGAGGATGCGAGCCGGTGCTCTCCCTGAACAGCCTTCAGGAGCGTAGACCACCGGCGGGTGGTGGCCCCGGTGTCGCGATCGACGGCCCGGGCACCGGTCGAGGGAGGTCGATCGGCAGGGGACGCGCCGAGCCGGCCGTCCGTCGATGGGCAACATCACCTGTCAACGCAATGGGCCGTTCTGCCGTTGTAAGGGTCGGTGGTGGGGCGACCACCGGTGGGGGTTCCCGGTCCTCGGGCCGGGAACCCCTTCACCTTCGTGGGCAGACCCGGGTTCTCGGGACGCCTCTCGCCCGATGTGGGCGCCGTTCGTCCCGGGTTCGGCGTGCTCGGGCGGGGCCCGGGAATCGGGTCGTCTCGCGCCCGTGGCGGGCGCCAGATGACCCCGGTTCAGCGTCGAAACCTGGGTGTGACGAAGTTCACTCACCTGGGATGTATGACCCAGTCGGGAGCCGGGTACTGAAATCGCATCATCACCCCCACGGTTCGCAACGACCGTGGTGACGAGCCCCGGTCCTCCTTCCCTCTCCCGCCTAGGACCGGGGCTCGTCCGCGTCTCGGCCCGGTTCCGGGTTCTGTTGCGCGATGTACGACCCAGAGGCCGTAGATCGCGCAACAAAGCCCCGGGTTGGTGCTGGTGAGCCGTCCTGTAGGCGGGATTCTGTCCACCGGTCCCTCGCGGGATCCGGATGGGTGACCATCCATCTCTGCGGCCTACCCGAGGAGTGCCCTTGCGGGCCGACGGGCCGTCGACGTCCTCTGCTCGGCCTTGCTCCGGGTGGGGGTTGCCATCCGCCGGGGTCGCCCCCGGCGATGGTGCGCTCTTACCGCACCGTTTCACCCTTGCCTGTGCCGACCCTGGGGCCGGCCATCGGCGGTCTGCTCTCTGTTGCCCGATCCGTCAGATCGCTCCGACCTGGCTCGCGCCAGCACCCTGCCCTGCGGAGTCCCGACCTTCCTCGACGGCGCGATCCCCAGTCACGCGCCGCCGCGGCCACCCGGACGACTCACCAGCCCGCCCAGTCTGCCAGCGGTCGGCGTGAGGGGCACCGCGGGAACACTCACCCGGCGTCGGGCGTTGGCCCCACCGAGCGACTGACCACCTCCGTAGGACGAGCAGCGATAGGACCATGACCGACACCAGCACCACCGGACCCACCACCGACCCCGGCGCCACGACCACCGACGACCCCGCGGCCGAGGCCCACGTCCGGGAGCTCGGGCACCTCGTCCTCTACGTGTCGGACGTGGCGCGCTCGGTCGAGTTCTACGGCGGCGTGCTGGGGTGGCGGCAGATCTTCGGCGGGCCGGGCATGCCGGTCGCCGCGTTCTCGGGCGGGCGGACCCACCACGAGCTGCTGCTCATCGAGGTCGGCCCGGGTGCCGCGCCGATCCCGCCCGGCCGTCGGGTGGGCATGTACCACTTCGGCCTGAAGGTGGGGGACAGCGACGACGAGCTGCGCGAGGTGCTCGGCCGGCTGCGCGCCCGCCCCGACCTGGTCACGCTCGTCGGCGCGTCCGACCACGGCGTCACGCACAGCCTCTACGTGCAGGACCCCGACGGCAACGAGGTCGAGCTCTACATCGACGTTCCCGGTGTCGACTGGCGCAACGACCCGGCGCTGATCGCCTCGCCGGTCCGCCCCCTGCACCTCTGACGGCGCGCGCTGGCGCTCAGTCCTCGGGCCAAGCTACGTCGAGCTCGCCGAACACCGACTCGTTGCTCGAGTAGGCGCGGTTGGTCTCGTCGATGAACGCGTCGCGCTCCGCGTCGGACCAGGGCGCCAGGTCCAGCCGGGTGCGGTACTGGTCCTTGTAGGCGTCGACGTCCTCGATGTCGAAGTCGTAGAAGCTCAGCGCGCCGGCGATCGCGTCGCCGTAGTGGCGCTCCAGCGTCCGACGGATCATCTGGCCGCCGGACAGGTCGCCCATGATCCGGGTGTAGTGCTGGGCGGCGAACCGCTCGGGGTGCGCCGCGGTCGCCGCGATCATGCCGGCGTACTCGGCGGTGGCGGGGCGGACGCCGAACCGCGTGGCCCAGTCGTCGCCGACCAGGTGCCGGAGGTCCGCCTCGATGCGCGGGACCCGCAGCAGCTCGGGCCCCAGGAACGCGCCGACCACCGGGTCGGCGTCGAGCACGTCGGCCGTGCGCTCGAGGGACGTGTAGATCGCGTGGTGCTGGACCATGAGGTCCGCCACGCCGTCGATCGGCAGCTGCCCGCGCATCAGGCGGTGCACGTAGCTCGACCGCTCGGCGTCGCGGTGCGCGGTCATGGTCGCCTCGCGGATGCGGGCGGAGAAGGGGGTGTCGACGTCGGTCGTCTCGGTGGTGCTCATGTCGTCCTCGCTCGTGGCGGTGGTGCTGTTGACGGTCTGGATGTCCGGGCAGGTGCAGCCGGGACCTGCACCGGCGTTCCGGTGCAGTCGTTGGGGGGTCATGGCCGTTGCTGGGTCATGTGGTCGTGCGCAGCTCCTGCGTTGGTCGGACGGGGCGCCGTCCGAGCCGGCCATGGCCTGCCGGCTCGGACGACGGACCCGCAACCGTCGTTCATCCGATCGGGATGGTCAGGGGTTCAGGGTGTAGCCCACCGTGACGGGGTCCTGGGGCTTGTTGGCGTCGACGGCGCCGCCGCTCGAGTACCAGTACGACGCGGTGCCCGTGATGCCGTGGAAGTTCACGAACGACTGGGGCCACGACCCGGCGAAGGTGCCGCCGACCTGCGGCGACTGGCCCGACGGCGGGGCGATGACCGTACCGAGGTACTTCGTGCCGCTCGTCCAGCCGGTGTTCACGTTGCCGCCGGAGTACACGTTGGCGAACTCGGCGAGGACGATGTTCGGGGTGTCGGGCACGTTGATCTTGATCGACGGGTCGTCCATGTCGGACGCCACGCCGCCGACCGTCGCGGTCAGGCGGCCGGCGCCGCCCGGGTCGACGGTGAGCTTCGGGTTGATGATCCAGAACGGCGTGTAGATGCCGTAGAAGTTCACGCTGAACGTGCCCGTCCACTGGATGGTGGCGGCGCCGGTCGCGGTGTCCACGGTGCCGGTGCCGTTCGTGTAGCGGATCTTCTGGCCCAGGAAGAAGGCGTTCGCTGCCGTCACGGTGTTGCCGGCGCCGTCCTTGTTCTTGTTGGCCCAGCTCACCGCGGGCTCGCTCCCGATCGGCACGTAGGTGCCCGCCGCGTTCTTCTTGAGCACGGTGGCGTTGCCGTTCGTGGCGGCGAACGTGGCCTCGGTCGAGTCCGTCTTGCCGGCCGACCAGTAGTTCACCTGGCCGGGGGCGAAGGCGGCGTTGTTCGCCTCCTTGGAGATCGTCCACTCGAGCGTTGCGTTGCTGACGGTCTTCGTCGTCCCCGTCGGCGTGGTGGTCGGCGCGGGTGCGGACGGTTCCGGCGCGCAGGCGGCGACGGCGAACGCGGCGGCGGCCACCAGACCTGCGGCGATCGTGCGCCGCCTCGTGACGTGTGCTGGTGCTCTCATCTGGTTGCTGTGCTCCTGTGGTCGGGGTGCCGGCGCAGTGCGGGCACCGTGGGAGTGCTCAGGCGGCGGCCGCCCGGTGGCGTCGCCATGCCCAGAACCCGGTGCCCGCGGCGGCCGCGAGCAGGACCAGGCCGACCAGCTGCTGCCAGGGCCAGACGGTCGACGAGGTGCGGGCGGTGATCGTGGCGGCGGCGAGGTCCAGGTCGGGGTCGGACGGCACGTACGGCTCGAGGCGGACGACGGTCTCCGTGCCGAAGCCGGGCCACACGCCGTCGACGACCTCGGTGAGCGTCCGGGTGCGCCCCGGTGCGAGCGGGTCCATGTCCCGGGCCTCGGCCACGTCGGGGTTGGGCCCGAACGACGTGGAGACCTCGGTGCTGCGGCGGGCCGCGACCGTGACCTCGCCCGTGTTCTCGACGGTGTAGGTCACCTCGACGCTGCCGGGTGCGGCCGGGTTCCAGCTCGGCCGGTAGGACGAGGTCATGGCGGTGTAGCGGAGCGAGGCGTCGACCTTGCGCACCTTGCGCTCCACGGGAGCGTCCGGCGCGGTTCGGCCGGCCGCCACCTCGGGGACGGGGGCGTCCTGGGCCACGACGTCGGTGGCGGCGAGCGGGGCGGCGTCGTCGGTCGTCCGGGCGCCCTGGGCGGACGAGGAGGTCGACCGGCTCGTCGACGAGAGCGGGTTGGTGCGGACGGTGTTCGCCGAGCCGGTCGTGCCCTGGGCCACGGCGGCGCCCGCCACCTCAGACGGCGAGACGGTCTCGGGTGCCGGCGCGACCGTGGTGCTCGGCGCGGGATCGATCGTCGTCGTGGGGACCGGCGGCGCCGCCGTCGTCGAGGTGGTCGTGCTGGTGGTCGGCACGCTCGTGTTCGTGCTGGTCGTGGTGCTGCTGCTGCTCGTGGGCGGCACGCTCGTGGTCGTGCTGGTCGTGGTGCTGCTGCTCGTGGGCGGCACCGTCGAGGTCGTCGTGCTGGTCGTGGCACCCGGCACGGTCGTCGTGCTCGAGGTGCTGGGCGGGACCGTGCTGGTGGGCGGTGTGCTCGTGCTCGTGGTCGATGGTGTGCTCGTCGTCGTCGTGGTGGTGCTCGGCGCGACCATCGGGCCGAAGGCGACGGTGACCGGCGCCGGCGGCTTGCGCACGTCGGCGCCGCCACCCGTCGAGTACCAGTACGCCGACGTGCCGGTGCGCACGGTCGCGTCGACCATGGCGGTCGGCCACGAACCCCACGAGGGCGTGTTGCGGACCTGCGGCGCCTCGGTGGACTCGTAGAGGACGCCCGCGTAGCGGGGCGTGGCCGTGAACCCCGTCGCACCGGCGGTGGCCAGCCCGGTGAACCGGGCGATCACCACACCCGCGAGCGGCGGGATCTGCTCGCGCACGTCGGGGTTGTCCAGGCTCGACGCGTAGCCGGCCATGGTGGCGGTCAGCGTGCCGTTGCCCGCGGCGTCGACCACGAGGCGCAGGTTCGAGAACCACAGCGGGACGAGCTCGTCGTAGAGGTTGGTGCTGAACGAGCCGGTCCACTGGACGGTGGTCACCCCGGTCGCCGGGTCGTGGGTGCCGTCGCCCCCGGTCATGCGGATGCGCAGACCGAGGCGGGCGGTGCCGCCGGGGGTGACCTTGACGCCGTTGGCGTCGTGGCAGCGCGTGGCCCAGTCCGAGATCGTCGCGTACGTCCCGGCGGCGGTGCGCTTCTGGATGGTGACGTCGCCGTCGACGCCCCGGTACTGCGCTGCGGACCCGTCGGTGGTGCCGGCGCTCAGGTGGTTGCAGGACCCGTCGAACGCACCGGTGTTGAGCTCCTCGTTGAACGACCACTCGAGCGTGGCGTTCGACAGGGTGGACGGTCCGTCCGCCGCACCGGCACCGAGCGACGCCACGGCTCCGCCGACGACCAGCACGGTCGTCAGCGCAGCGAGCAGCGGGGTCCGGACGCGCCGTCCGAGGGGTGACATGTCAGGTGCCCTCCGCTGCCGGAGCCCGACGCCGGCGGACCCACCAGCCCGCGGCGGTTCCGCCGGCGATCACCAGGACCAGCGCGACCAGGCCGATGACCAGACCGCCCGAGCCCCCGCCACCGCCGCCGAACTCCTGCACGCCGGCGGCCTCGCCGGCCACGACCTCGCGCTCCTCGGTGCTGCTCTCGACCGACGCCTCGCTCGTGGAGGTCTCCGGCGCCGACGTCTCGACGGGCGCCACCGTGGTGGTCGGCTGACCGGCGTCGGCCGGTGCCGTGGTGGCGGTGCCACCCGAGGCCTTGGTCCCGGGCGACGAGCCAGCGGCCTTGGCGCCCGTCCCGCCGGTGGACGCGCTCGCGCCCCCGCCGCCGGTGGTCGCCTGGGAGGGCGACGACTTCACGCCGCCGGGCGCCACGGTGGGGGGCGGGCCCTCGTCGCGGAACGTGATCGGCGCGAACAGCTCGTTGGTCCGGCTCGCCTTGCCATGGGCGCCGATCGTGAGGATCCCGCACTGCACCGCCCGGCAGTCGACCGTGTTCGTCGCGCCGGTGTTGATGTCCCGCCAGGTGTAGAGCGCTCCCCGGACGTTGATCGTGGTCGTCCAGTTGCCGGCGGCGTCCATGTGGAACGGCGTCTCCTCGCCGGAGGAACCGCCGTCGGTGAAGCTCACCAGGCGGACGACGCCCGAGCCGTCGTCGCGGGTCTCGCCCCCGCCG
>JAEXGP010000151.1 GCA_023450775.1 Actinomycetes bacterium
GCCTCACCCCATCCGACCTCGCGGTCCGCCGGGTTGGCCGGCGGACCCTTGCGCGACGGCGTCGCCCGCGACCAGACCGCGCTCACCGCCCGCTGCGCAGCGAGCCCTGCCAGCAGGCCCGCGCCGGTGGAGACGAGTCGCCACCCCACCTTGGCCGCGGTGCTGTCGGGATCGGCGGCGGACGAACGGAAGCGCTGGACGGCGTGCACGGACCGACGCTACCCGTGACACGACCGCGGCAGACCGACCGGCGGCGGGCTGACCCTGCCTCAGGCCGGCGGGCCGCCCCTGCCTCAGGCCGGCGGGCCGGCCGTGAAGTCGTCGATCGACAGCACCACCGGCAGCAGCGTCGCCGTGCTCGACAGGTAGAGCTGGACGCCCACCGAGCCGGGCGCCTGGAGCGCCGCGGAGGTGTCCGTCGCCTGCAACGTCCACGCCGCGGGCTCGGCCGCGCCGGCGACCCAGATCTTGGCGGCCAGCGCCGTCGTGCCCGTCCCCGTCGTCTGCAGCTTCACCCGCAGCGCCTGGCCCGGCGAGTACGTGATGCCCGGCAGCGTGTTGATCACGGCCAGGTTCGCTTCGGTCCCACCGACCGTGCGGCCCAGGATCGCCGTGATCGTGCCGTTCGAGTTGAATCGCAGCTTGATCCGGTAGTCGTTGTTGGTGCCGACCCGGCGCCCCAACACCGACACGTAGGTGCCGGAGCCGGACGCTGCGGTGCCCAGCGACACCGTGGTGTCGACCACCGTGTTCGTCTGGTTGACGCCACCCAGGAACGCCGTGCGGCTCGCCCCGGCGGCCGTGCCGCTCAGTCGCCCGACGCCGCCGCTCACCGAATAGTTGGCGGCGGTCCCGCCGGCGGTGCTCCACGCCCCGCCCAGATCGGCGGTGCCGAGGCCCGAGGCGACGGTGCGGCCGAAGGCGTCGGCGGCGTACAGCGTCGGCGCCGGCGGGTTCGTCACGGACACGGACTGCGTCAGCGTGCCCGTGGCACCGTCGTCGTCGGTCACCGTCAGCGTGACCGTGTACGTGCCGGCCGCGGCGTACGGGTGGTTGACCGTCGCACCGGTGCCGGTGGTGCCGTCACCGAAGTTCCACGCGTGGCTCACGATCGTCCCGTCGGGATCGGTCGACGTCGAGTTGAACGCCACGTTCAGGTTCGACGGCGTCGCCGTGAACGACGCCGTCGGGGGCGTGTTCGCCGGCGGGTTCGACGTCGTCACCACCTGCGAGAAGGTGCCGGTGTCACCGTCGTCGTCGGTCACCGTCAGCGTGACGGTGTACGTGCCGGCCGCGGCGTACGGGTGGTTGACCGTCGCACCGGTGCCGGTGGTGCCGTCGCCGAAGTTCCACGCGTGGCTCACGATCGTCCCGTCGGGATCGTTCGACGTCGAGTTGAACGCCACGTTCAGGTTCGACGGGGTGGCCGTGAACGACGCCGTCGGCGCGATGTTCGGCGGCGGCGGACCGGCGGTCCGACCGGAGGCGTCGTAGTGGGCGGCGATCCGGGCCGCGGAGAGGGCCTGCGGGTAGATGGCCACCTCGTCGATCGAGGCCGTGATCGCCTCACGGGTCGGGGCGCTCGGCCAGCTCTGGGTGCGATCGCCGCCGATCCGCCAGTAGCCGTGGTACACCTGCGCCTCGGTGATCGAGGCATCCGCGTCGACGAGCACGCCGTCCACGTAGAGCCGCAGGCCGTCGGCACCGAGGGTGCCCACCAGGTGGTGCCAGTTGCCGTCGTTCAGGCCCGGGGCGCTGTTGACGGTGAGCCGGGCGGCGAAGTCGGGCCGCACACCGAAGTGCACGGTGCCGTCGTTCGTCATGTACAGCTTGCGGTCGGTCGTGTTGGCCGAGCTGCGACCGGTGCGGCTGTTGCCGAAGCCGACGATCTGGCCGCCGGTCGTCGTGGTCGTGTTCACCCACGCCTCGACCGAGAACGTCTGCGGGCCGCCGTCCCAGAAGTTGGGCTGCGCGGGAACCGTGTTGGTCGCCGACGTGCCGGCGAACGCAGTGGCCCGGTCGGCGTCGGTGACGATGGCGCCGGGCACGTTGCGAGCGGCGTCGGCCACCAGCGTCAGATCGTCGGAGCCGCCGGTGTCGAGCGCCGTCTGGCCCGAGGCCTCGCCCAACCGCCAGAAGTACGACGGGCTGTCGCTCCGGACCGCGGTCGCGTAGGGGCTGGCCGGGGGCGTGCCGGTCGGGATCGTCGCCGTGGTGGCGGCGCTCACGACCGTGTTGCCGACCGGGTCGGTGGCACGGATGCGGTACGTCTGGCTGCTGCCCGGAGGGGCGGTGCGGTCGATGAAGCCGAGCGGCGGTCGGGACCACCACACGGCGCCGCTGCGTGTGAAGGTGGTGAGCACCGTCGAGTTGGCCACGGTGGAGCCGCGGAGCACCTGGTAGGTTAGGCGGTCGTTGTCGCGGTCCCATCCGGAGGTCCAGCCCACCCGGACGGTGCCGGGCTCGACGGCCGTGACCGTCGGCTGGAGCTCGGCCGCACCCTGGATCGGGTTGTTGTTGGGCGCCAGGCCGCGGCGGGCGAAGCGCACGAGACCCTGCTGGCCGGTGCCGTTGACCGACGGGAACTCGCCGCCCATGAGCACGTAGTCCTCGGTGCCCTCGACGGTCCACGCCGCCTGGTACGAGCCGGTGACGGTGCCGGCGGCCAGCGTGGGCAGCCAGTGCAGCATCTCCGACGACGGGATGCCGTCGAAGGGCTGCCAGTTGGGGTACGGGCCGGCGGCGTTGGTGCGGCCGTAGGGCGAGGCGAACTTCGTGAAGGCCTGACCCCGCTGGTACTGGTCGGGCTGGTACTGCGGGTTGCCGCCGATCATCTCGCAGTCGTGGGAGTGGCCGGCGGTGTAGACGACGTCGCCGAGCACCTCCAGCCCGTAGTTGTCGCCGCGGCAGCCGTTGATCCACTTGATGGCGCCGGTCATCGGGTCGGCCGAGAACTCGCCCTCGAAGTTGGCCGTGGTGGCGCCGCCGCCGAAGTAGGCCCAGCCGACGCCGTAGATCGACTCGCCGTCCGTGGTCAGGTCCGAGATCTGGGTGTTGCTGCCGTAGTTCTGGATCGTCTGGTTGATCGCCCACGGCTGCACCGAGCCGTTCGTGCCGTCGAGCGAGGCCATGCCCGGGTTGAAGGTGCCGTTCGGGCCGTCGAAGGCGCCGCCGACGATCACGCGGTTGCCGGGGGCGTACGACGTCATCGACACGACGTCGCGGTTGACGGTCGGCGCCCACGCCTGCAGCGCACCGGTGGTGCCGTTGACGGCGGCGAGGCGGGAGCGGCCCTGGTTGCTGACGGCGGTGAAGGCACCGCCGATGTAGAGGTTTCCGTTCATGAACTCCAGGGCCGAGACCCGCGAGTTCACGTTGGGGTTGAAGTTGGTGACGACCGCGCCGGTGTTGGCGTCGAGGGCGACCAGGCGGTTGCGCGGCGTGTTCGTGACCGACGTGAAGTCGCCGCCGACGTAGATGCGGGTGCCGTCGGCCGACGCCTCGATCGCACGACCCTGGGCGTTGAGGCTGGCGTTCCAGGTGGTGATCAGCTGGCCGGTCTGCAGGTTGTACGCGAGGACGTTGGAGCGGGCGGTCTGGTTGGTCCCGGGCGCTGCGCCCGCCGGACGGGCCTGCGTGAACTGGCCCGTGACGTAGACGCGGTTGCCGACCACGACCTGGTCCCAGACCACGCCGTTGACCTGCACGGTGGGCAGCGCGTCGGCGCTGACCGTCGCCGGCAGGAGCGGATCGTCCTCCGCCGTGTCGGCGGATGCGGGCGATGCACCGGCCGCGATCGCGACCACCGATCCCACCATTGCCGCGGCCACCAGCCGCGCCGTCGTGCGGACCCCACGTCCGCCCCTCGGCTGTCCCATCGATCGCTCCCCAGCCTCACGCGACGGCACGCGAGCCGCCGTCCTACCGGCGAGGGTACTGCTCGGACGACCGGTGGGAAATGGGGCACTTCACCCCGCCCGGACCCGAGCGCGGTTCAGCGTCCGGCGGCCGAGAGGGCCCGGTCGGCGACCTCGCCGAGCAGCGCCACGCGCCCCGGGATGTGCCCGTTGACCGGGAGGTTGCACGTGAGTCCGTCGACGCCGGACGCAGCGACCTCACCCAGGCGCTCGGCGACGGTGTCCGCGTCACCGACGATCAGCATCTGCTTCACCATGTCGATGACACCGTCGCCCCAGCCCTTGGCGGCGGCCATGGCGCGGAGGTCGTCGTCCAGCTCGGCCTCGCTGGGGGCGACCACGCAGCCGACGAGCACGGTCACCTTGATCTCCGACGGATCCCGACCGAAGCGCTCGCAGTGCTCGGAGAGCACCGACAGCTTGTGCGGCACGTCCAGATCGCCGCGCATGCCCATGAGATTGGACTCGTCGGCGTACTGGGCGACCATCCGCAGGGTCTTGCGCTCGCCGTTGCCGCCGATCATCAGCGGGATGCGAGACAGCGGCGCCGGCGAGTTGACCGCGTCGGTCACCGAGTAGTGCTCTCCCGACACGGTCGGACGCTCTCCCCGGAGCATCGGCGTGATGATCTGCAGGGCCTCGTCGAGCTTCTCGAACCGGTCGGAGAACGTGCCGAACTCGAAGCCGAGCGAGTCGTGCTCGAGCTCGAACCAGCCGGCGCCGATGCCGAGGGTGGCCCGGCCGCCCGACACGTGGTCCAGCGTGGTGATCGTCTTGGCCAGCAGCGCCGGGTTCCGGTACGTGTTGCCGGTGACCAGCGCCGACAGCCGCACCCGGCTCGTGTGCTGCGCCAGTGCCGCGAGCGTGGTGTAGCACTCGAGCATGGGCTCGTCGGGCTCGCCGATGCCGGGCAGTTGGTAGAAGTGGTCCATCACCATGACCCGGTCGAAGCCGGCGTCCTCGGCCTCCTTCGCCTGGGCGACGACCGTGCCGAACAGGTCGGCCGGCGCGGTGTCGGGATAGGTGAAGTTCGGGATCTGGTAGCTGAGCCGGGTCATCGCGGGCCTCCGTCGTGGGCGATCCCCCGGAGTCTGGCGCGGCGACGGCCCGCTCAGGTCGCCGGGCCGACCAACGAGGTGCGGATCTCGTGGTGGCGCAGCAGGAACGTCCGCTCGTCCAGGCGCTTGCGGCGCATCCAGCCCGTGACCTCGTCGTTGCACTTGCTCGCGTTGCACGACCGGCACGCCGGAACCACGTTCTCGATCGTGTAGCGGCCACCCCGGGAGATGGCGAGCACGCAGTCCCGCTGCAATGGCCGGTCCGTGGCGGCGCAGTAGGCGCAGCCGCCCCACGCCTCGACGAGCAGGGCCCACTGCTCGTCGGTCAGGTCGTGGTCGCGTGACGCGATGCGACGCTGGCGCTTGCGAGCGGCGCGAGCACGTCGGCTGCGGTTCACGGCCATCCCGGGATCGTACGGACGGCCGCCGCACGCGGCGCGGACTGATCCGAGGGCGCCGGGCACGGCGCGCTACGTGGCAGGTCATACACTTTCCGTGACTGTCAGACTGTTTCCCTACGCTGTCGAACATGAGTTCGATCGGCGGAGGTGACGGCGGCGACCGTGGTGACGGCGGCGAAGGCGGTGCCCCTGGAGGAGGTGGTGCCGCGGACCGTGATGATGGCGACGCTGTCAGTGAGGGCACTCGCGGGTTGGGGTTCGGGGAGCCGGTGATCACGGTGCCCGCGACGGCGCGGGCGGCGATCGACGCGGTGGCCGAGCTCACCGGCGGCGATCTGCGGGGGGTGGGCGACGATGCCCTGTTGGGGTTGTTCGACGGCTTGGAGGTGCTGGATCGGGTGTTCCACTCGGCCCGGTTCCAGCTCCTCGCCGAGCTCGACGCGAGGTCGCTCACGGACCGCCGGTTGGGCCACGTCACCGCGAACGAAGCCGGTTGGCGTCACGGCGCCAACCCGAAGCGCGTCAAGAGCGACCTGGCGACGGCGAACACGCTGCGTCAGCACCAACCGAAGCTCGCCGCCGCCCTCGCGCACGGTGAGGTCGCGGTCGACCGTGTCCGCGAGGTGTGCCGGAGCGTCAACGAACGGAACCGCCACGCGCTCGAAGGCGCCCAGGACGCGCTCATCGACCTGTGCCGATCGCGGTCCACGTTCCGCCAGTTCACCCGGGACGTCGAACAACTCGCCCGCCTCGCCGACACCGACGGGACCGAACCACCGAAGCCCCGCAACCACGGGAAGCTGGAGCTCGACGGCGACCGCGTCACCGCCACCTTCGACCTCTACGGCGCCGACGCCATGGCGTTCGCCGAACGCGTCGGAGCAGAAGCCGACCGGCTGTTCCGCCAACACACCCACGCCGCAACGCTGTGCCTCGACCTCCTCACGCCACCACGCTCGGAGTTGCTCGCCCGGGCGTTCCTGAACCTGGTCGAACGCGGCGCCGGCGACCGCAATCGCGGCCGGCTCGGCCCGACGGCGGACATCTCCATCGTCGTCGACGTCGACCGCGACACCGTCGGCGACCTCTTCGCCGACGGTGTGCTGCTCCCGGGCAAGGGTGCTCCGGTCGACTGGTCGAAGAAGGCCCTGGATCTCGCCGGTGCGACGCTGCGGTACGCGTCACACGAATGGGAACTGCTGACCTGCGATGCCGAGTACACGTGGGTCATCAAGGACGCCGGCGGCCACCCCGTCGCCTGCCAGCACGGCGAACGCCACGCCAGCCGCCAACAACGCCGCAACCTCGAGTTCCGAGACGGACGTTGCTGCTTCCCCGGATGCGACACCACCCCCAACTGGTGCGATGCCCACCACGTCCACCACTACGGCGACGGCGGACCCACCGATCTCTGCAACCTTGCGCTGCTCTGCCGCCGCCACCACGGAGTGATCCACCGGCGTGGCTGGTCCATGAAGGCCAACACCACACCCGGTGACGGCGAGGGGTTCTTCACGATCACCACGCCGACGGGCACCCTGCTGCACACGCAGCATCAACGACCACCCGCACCCGTCTGAGCACGGGACCGACACGGACCAGCCCGCCGATCCTTCCCCGAGCTGAGCGAACCGAGCAGTGCCGACCACCCGCGTCCCGACGCGGGCACCCCCGCGTCCAGGGCCGGGCGGCAGGCTCAGGCGGGCGTGCCGGCGAGCACCTCGTCGATCTGCGCGACCACCATGCACATGCCCTCCTCGACGCCCATGGCGAGCACCTGCTCCATGCCCTCCAGCGAGTCGAAGTGGGTCTGGACCGCCATCACGGTGCCACCGCCGTCGGCGTCGGCGAACGTGACGACCATGACGGTCATGGCGTTCCCGTCGTTCGGGCGACCGTTCTCGTCGACGTCCGCGTCGCGCAGCTCCAGCCGGTGGGGCGGGTCGGCGAGGAGGACCTCCCACGTGCTGTCGTGGCGCTCACCCCCGTCGCCGGCCATGGAGAAGTCGATCCGCCCGCCAGTGCGCAGGTCGTGGTCGGCGACGGTGACCGGGTACCCCGGGGGACCCCACCACCGCTCGAACTGCCGGGGGTCGTCCCACAGCTGCCACGCCCGTTCGACGGTGGCATCCAGGTGGGCCCTGATCGTCATGGTCAGGGCCTCGGGATCCTTCTCGACGCTGGTCACGCTCATCGCTTGCCTCCGGTGTCTTGCTCGTCGGTCGCCAAGAGGTCGTCGATCCGCTCCACCCGGCCCCGCCAGAGCTCCTCGATCCCGTCGAGGAGCTCACGCGCCCGCTGGACCGTGGCCACGTCGGTGCGGACGAGTCGCTCCCGACCCCTCCGCTCCTTGGTCACGAGCCCGGCGCCCTCGAGCACCGCGACGTGCTTCTGCACCGCCGCGAAGCTCATCGGGTAGCGCTCCGCCAGTGCCGACACGCTGTAGGCGTCCTTCGTGGCGAGCGCCAGGATGTCGCGCCGGGTGGTGTCGGCCAGTGCGTGGAAGATGCGATCCACGTCGGCGTCGGAGAGCTGATCTACAACCATCTGGTTGTAGGTTGCACGACATCGCGTCGGTGCGCAAGGCCCAGATCCGCGCGCGGTCCAGCTTTCGGCGTCGGTTTCCGTCGCCGAGCGACGGAAACCAACGCAAGAACGGTCGCGGGAGCGGAATCCCGGGCGAGCGCGTCAGGCGGGTCGGGTGAGGTAGTCCTCGAGCCGGCCGATCCGGAACCCCTCGGCCCGGGCCCGGGCGACGATGTCGTCGAGGTCCGCGTTCAGCGTGTCCCGGTAGTGCATGAGGATGATGTCGCCGGGCTGCAGGAACACGTCCTGCATGGTCAGCTTCCCGTTGTTGGTCGATCCGCTCCAGTGCACGACCGCCGCGTAGCCGCACTCGTTCGCGATGCGCCGGACCGAGTCGTTCGAGTTGCCGTACGGCGGGCGGAACAGGGTGGGCCGGCGGCTGAAGAGGTGTGCGAACGCATCTGCCGGCTCGCAGATCTCGCGGCGGAGCGTGGCCTCGCCGGCGCCCCGCAGGTTGGGGTGGTTGATCGTGTGCGTCTCGATCAGGCCGCCGCGTTCCTGCGTGCCCTTCCAGTAGAGCGGGTCGGCTGCCGCCATCGGCAGGGTCAGGAACGAGCTGAACGGCACGCCGAGCTGCTGGAAGTGGTCCAGGTACGACGGGTCGCGCACCTGGCCGTCGTCGATGGTGATGAAGATCACCCGGTCCGTCGTCGGGACCCGGTGGACGAACGGCGCCAGGCCGCCGGCCCGATCGAAGGTGGGCACGTCGACGGGCGGCGGCGCCAGCAGGTCGTTGGGCGGCTGGGTCGTCGTCGGCACCGTCGTGGTCGGCGGCTCCGTCGTGGTCGTCGCGATCGTCGACGACGAGGCGGTCGAGGCGCTGCCCTCGTCCGCGCCCGAGTCGGATGAACACGCGACCGCCGAGCACGCGAGCGCGACGATCAGCGCGAGCAGCGCCGGAAGGGAGCGACGAGAGAACGAGGGCGTCGGGGTGCGCACGAGCGCCAGACGCTACCGGCGCGGCCGGGAGACAGCGGCACCGCGTACGCTGCGGGGCCGACCACTCCGGAGCGATCCGGCGGCCGTCCGAGGGGGATCGAGATGGGGTTCCTGCAACCCAACCTGCCCGTCGTCGACCACGACGTCTGGGACCACCAGAGCCGCCAGGAGCGCATCCGACCGCTCGCGCGCCACTTCGCCGAGTACGGCTTCGGCTCCCCCGACGTCGTCATCCTCATGTACCTCGTGAAGATGCTCGTGTTCGTCGCCATCGGCTGGGCGTTCATCATGACGACGCCCGGCATCGACGGCTGGTTCGACCCCGGGTCGTGGTGGCGGGCGCCCGAGGCGTTCTACAAGTTCGCCCTCTGGACGATGCTGTTCGAGGTCCTCGGCCTGGGCTGCGGCTTCGGGCCGTTGAACCTGCGCTTCATCCCGCCGATGGGGTCCCCGCTCTACTGGCTCCGGCCGGGCACGATCCGCCTCCCGCCGTTCCGCGGGCGCATCCCGCTCACCGGTGGCGACACCCGCACGATCGTCGACGTCGTCCTCTACGCCGGGCTGCTCGTCTCGATCGTGGTGGCGCTGGTGGGCGCGCTCCCCCGCTGGGAGGTGGCGACGGTCCTCGGCTTCCTGCTGCTCATCGGGCTGCGGGACCAGGTGATCTTCCTGGCCGCACGCGGCGAGGTCTACGGGACGCTGGCGCTGACCTACCTGTTCGCCTCGACCGACCAGCTCACCGCCGCCAAGTTCGTGATGGTCGCCATCTGGTGGGGGGCTGCGACGTCGAAGATCAACCACCACTTCCCGTTCGTCATGGCGGCCATGCAGAGCAACAGCCCGGTGTGGCGCTTCGGCGGCATCAAGCGCCGCTTCCACCGGGACTTCCCCGACGACCTCCGCCCGAGTGCGTTCGCGGCCACCATGGCCCACGCCGCCACGGTCGTGGAGTTCGTGGTCCCCGCGGTGCTCCTCTTCAGCGGCGGAGGGTGGGTGACGACCACGGCCGGCGTGGTCATGATCCTGTTCCACCTGGGGATCATCTCGAGCTTCCCCATGGGCGTCCCGCTCGAGTGGAACGTCTTCATGATCTGGGGCGTCGTGTTCCTGTTCCTCGCCCACCCCGGCCTGGACCTGGGATCGCTCGCCCAGCCCTGGCTGCTGCTGGCCCTCATGGCGGTCGTCGTGGGCATCGTCGTCTACGGGAACCTGGTGCCGGCCAAGGTCTCGTTCCTGCCGTCCATGCGGTACTACGCGGGCAACTGGGCCGCCACGTTCTGGTGCTTCAAGGGCGACTCGCTCGACCGGCTCGACGCCAACGTGGAGAAGGTGTCGATGCTGCCGCACCAGCAGCTCGAGAAGGTCTACGGCAGCGCGCAGGAGGCGTCGGTGCCGCTGTTCATGGGCTATGCGTTCCGGGGGTTCCACACCCACGGCCGGGCGCTGTGGACGCTGGTCCCCCGCGCCTGCGGGCCGGACCACGAGGACTTCCTGGTCCTCGACGGCGAGCTCGTCGCCGGCACGGTCCTGGGCTGGAACTTCGGCGACGGCCACCTGCACGACGAGCAGCTGATCGCAGCGCTGCAGCGCCGGTGCGACTTCCAGCCGGGCGACGTGCGGATCGTGTTCCTGGAGTCGCAGCCGTTCCACCGCGGCACGCAGGAGTACCGCCTGATCGACGCCGCGACCGGCCTGATCGAGACCGGCCACGTGGAGGTCGCGGACATGATCGTGCGCCAGCCCACCGACGCGGACGTGCCGCTGCATCCCGACGCCCGGCCCAACGCGCCAGCGTGAGCCGGGCCGGCGAACCGGACCGACGAGCGGACGGAGGAGTCCCGACATGCGCCATGTGGTGATCGACGGAGTGCGGAGCGTGGACGTGGTGTCGGTGCCCGACCCCGTGCCGCCCGGACCCGACGGCGTGGTCATCGAGGTGGACGCCACCGCGATCTGCGGCTCGGACCTGCACTTCTACGACGGCGACATCCCCTTCGGCGACGCGGTCGCGCCCGGCCACGAGTTCCTCGGCACCGTCGTCGAGGCGGGCCCCGAGGTGTCGCGGTTCCGGGTGGGCGACCGGGTGCTCACCGCCTCGGTCGCGGGGTGCGGGCACTGCGACGGCTGCGCGCAGGGCGATCCGGTGCTCTGCGTCGACGGACCGCTGGTGTTCGGCTCCGGCATGCTGCCCGGCGGGCAGGCCACCCACGTCGCCGTACCGGCCGCGGACTTCCAGCTGCTGTCGATCCCCGAGGGCGTGGACGACGAGGCGGCGCTGCTCCTCACCGACAACCTCGGCACCGGATGGGCCGGCGCGCAGCGCGCCGACATCCCCCCGGGCGGCACGGTGGCGGTCATCGGCCTGGGCGCGGTCGGCCTGTGCGCCGTCCGATCCGCCCTGGCGCTCGGCGCCGGACAGGTGCTGGCCGTGGACCCGGTCCAGGGTCGCCGCGACCGGGCAGCGGCATCAGGCGCCATCCCGGTGGAGGGGCCCACGGTCGAGGCCATCCTCGAGGCGACCGGCGGCCGGGGCGCCGACTCGGTCATCGACGCGGTCGCGCTGGACGCCACGCTCGACGACGCCATCGCCTCGGTGCGGGCGGGCGGCACCGTGTCGGTGATCGGCGTGCACGACCTGCAGCCCTATCCCCTGCCGGTCCTCATGGGCCTGTTCCGCAGCCTGACCGTGCGGATGACGACCGCCCCGGTGCACCGGACGTGGCCCGAGCTCGTGCCGCTCATCCAGGACGGGTCCCTGTCGACCGCCGACATCTTCACGCACGAGTTCGCGCTCGACGACGCCGCGGACGCCTACGCCGCGGTCGCCGCCCGCAGCGCCGATTGCGTCAAGGTGCTCATGCGCCCCTGACCTCCGCACCCGACTGCGGCCGCCACCGCCGTTCACCGGCCCCGGGGTGGGGAGCGGGTCACGGGGGTAGGACCCAGGCGATGGACGCTCCGGGCATCGGCGGTCGAGGCGACCGGCACGAGGACGACGTCAGCGACGACGACCGGCCTGCGTCGCTGCTCGACGACACCGTGGACCGGGCCGAGCTCCGCCAGCGCTACTACGGCCTGCTCCAGGAGCTGCGCGTGCTGCTGCCGGGTGTGCAGGTGCTGCTGGCCTTCCTGTTCACGGTGCCGTTCGCATCGCGGTTCGACGAGCTCGACGAGACGGGCCGCATCGCGTTCGCCACGGCCATGTGCAGCGCCATGGTCGCGACCGTGGCGTTCGTGACGCCGATCGCGTTCCACCGGGTCGCCCGCCGTCGGGCGCGCTCGGCCCGGCTCGTATGGTCGATCCGAATGGAGGCGACCGGCCTCGCCTTCATGTGCCTGGCGCTGCTGGCCGGACTGCACTGCGTGATGCGGTTCGTGTTCGACGGCCCGATCGCATGGGTCGTGACCCTGACCCTCCTCGCGCTGGTGCTGGTGTTCTGGGTCGTGATCCCGATCCAGGTCGACGGCGCCGGTCACGCGGACCACCGTCACGACGCCGATGGCGTCCGCGCCGGCGGCGGCTAGTGCCGTCGGGCCGGGGTAGGTCTCGACCGAGCGCGGAGGTGCACGATGCCAGGAGCGACCGAGCCGGTCGACGGACCCGACGACGACCAGCCGCCCGACGCCGAGGGCCGTCCCGATCTGGAGTGGGAGCAGGTGCCCGACCTGGAGGACGTCCACCAGGACGCGGACGACGACCTGGGCGAGGGGGCCGACTGAGTCGGTCCCCGGAGCCGCCTCCCCCGAGCCGCGTCCCCAGAGTCGCCCCCTGCGTGTCGGCGCCTCCCTGCGCCCGGTTCAGGCGGCCGAGCGGACCTCCTGGAGCGCGGGGCGCAGCTCGTCGTCCCAGAACCGCATGAACCCCTCCTGGTCGTGGCCGACCTGGTGGAAGTACACGTGGTCGTAGCCGGCGTCGATGAAGGACCTCGCGGACTCCACCACCGGACCCGGATCGGGCCCGCACGGCGTCGACCCGACCGTCTGGTCGACGGTGAGCATGGACGTCGCCTGCTCGAAGTGCGTCCAGGTGGGCAGGTCCTGGGCGAGCTGGCCCGACAGCCCGCTGTTGGGCCACACCCGGTGCAGCGTCTCGCGGGCCTCCTGCTCGTCCGGACCCCAGCACATGGTGACCTGCGCCCACCGGGTGCCCGAGCCGCCGCTCTGCTCGTACTTGTCGACCACCTCGCGCTCGGGGCTGTGACCCCAGAACCCGTCGCCGATCCGACCCGCCAGCTCCACCGCCGCGTCGCCGAAGCCGGACACGACGACGGGGATGTCCACCTCGGGCGGATCGAAGATCCGCGCGTTCTCGACCGTGTAGTAGCGCCCGTGGTGATCGACGGTCTCCCCGGTCCAGAGGCGGCGGATCACCTCGATCGCCTCCTCGAGCATCTCGCGTCGGGCCTCAGGCGTGGGCCAACGGTGCCCCAGGATGTGCTCGTTGAGGGCCTCGCCGGTGCCCACGCCCCAGTAGAAGCGGTCGCCCAGGAGCAACGAGGTGGTGGCGGTCGCCTGGGCCATGACCGCGGGGTGGATGCGGACGAGCGGACACGTCACGCCGACGCCGACCTCCAGGTTCGTCGTCGCCACCGAGAGCGCCCCGAGCACCGACCACACGAACGGGCTGTGGCCCTGCTCGGTGACCCACGGGTGGAAGTGGTCGCTGATCGAGACGAAGTCGAACCCGTGGTCCTCGGCCATCCGGGCCTGGTCGACCAGGGTGGACGGGTCGTGCTCCTCGCTGGACAGGGTGAAGCCGAACTTGGTCACGGTCGCTCCTCGCGGTCGTCGTCGTGGCGGTCGTCGTCGTGGTCCGGTCCGGCGTCGCTGCCGTCCTGGCGCTTCGGGTTGATGCCAGCGTCGTCGCCGGTCGGGCGGGAGTGCGCCTGCTGTCGCTCGGCGTCGGCCGCATGGCGCTCGACGTCGCGCTCGCTGGTGGGCTGGGCCTCTCGGCCGCCGGGCTGCCCCATGTCGTCGCTCCTGGGTCGTCGGACGCCGCGCTGCCTACCCGAGCGGCGACGGGCCGAGACCTGGGCCGTCAGCACGGCGACACGGCGGCCCGACGGTCGCGACGCGACTGCGCCGCGCGTTCTGGACGCCCCGCCCGGGGGTACGACCACGGACATGGACGGCACCTACGACGACGACCGGCGCCTGGCCACCAGGGAGGCCGTCCGCATGGCCGACCTGGCGAACGGCGAACCCGGCGCGACCGACGACGAGCCCGACGCCGACGGCGGTGACCCGGGCGGTGACCCTGACGACTCGCCCGGCGGGGGCATCCAGCGCGGCGTCGAGCCGCCCGAGCCGAACGAGCCGGCATGAGCGCCGCACCGGACCGCGGACCCGACGGCCAGGACCGGACCCCGGAGCCCTCCGAGCTCGGCCGGCTGCCCGACGGCGACCACGCCGCCGCCGAGCGCGGCGACCACGGGGAGTCCGTGGACGACGTGGCCGACTCCACGCCGCCCGCCGGTGACCCCGTGCCGCAGGAGCAACCGACCGACGAGTTCCCGGACGCCGGCGACGCCCGCGACGGGGGTCAGACCGATGACCCGTCCGAGCACCATCGCTGGGGCGACACCGCGTACGGAGTCGCTGTCGAGTGACCGTGCGAACGTGGTCACACGCTGGTTGAGCCTCCGGAGTGCCGGGTAGGCGCGGGGCCATGGACGCCATCACACTCCTGAAGAAGGACCATCGCACCGTCGAGCAGCTGTTCCGCCGCTACGAGCAGGCGGGCGACCGGGCCTACGCCGAGAAGCGGAAGATCGTCGACCGCATCATCGAGGAGCTGGCGCAGCACGCCGCCATCGAGGAGCAGGTCTTCTACCCCGCCGCCCGTCGCGAGGCGGACGCGGACGACATGGCGCTCGAGGCCATCGAGGAGCACCACATCGTGAAGTGGGAGCTCTCGGAGCTGGAGCGCATGGACCCGGCCGACGAGCGCTTCGACGCCAAGGTGCGCGTCCTCATCGAGAACGTGCGTCACCACGTGTCGGAGGAGGAGTCCGAGTTCTTCCCGAAGGTCCGTGAGGAGATCGGCCGCAACGAGCTCGGCGAGATCGGCGACGCCATGCAGGCGGCGCGCCGCGGCGCCCCGTCGCACCCGCACCCCCGCGCCCCGCAGACCGCCCCGTTGAACCTCGTCGCCGGCCCGGTCCTGGGCATGGTCGACCTGGTCATGGACACCGCGAAGGGCGCCGTGGCCGGCGTCGTGCGCGCCGGCGGCGACCTCGTCGGCCGCGTCCGCGGCGAGCCGGCGCCTCAGCCCGCCACCAACGGCTCGTCCCGCGTCCGCCGCACCGCGGACCAGGTGCGCGAGACCGCAGCCGACGCTGCGGACCGGGCGACCGGGCCTACGCCGAGAAGCGGAAGATCGTCGACCGCATCATCGAGGAGC
>JAEXGP010000302.1 GCA_023450775.1 Actinomycetes bacterium
CCCGTTCGCACCGGGCCCGCCGTTGCCGGCGTTGCCGGAGCTGGCACGGCTGCCACCGCCGCCGGCCGTGCCGCAGCCCGCACCGGTGACCGAGGCGTTCGTGCCGGCGAGGCCGGAGGTGGAGTCCAGGTTCAGGCTGAAGACACCGCAGTTCGTGTCCTGCGAACCACCCTGGCCGCCGTTGCCGCCGCCGCCGACGCCGGACCCGCCGGCCTTGCGGTCGGTGTTGCACGTGTTGCTCGGCCCGTCACCGCCAGCGCCGGGGTTGCCGTTGCCGGGGCTGGACTGGGAGGCCGAGGCACCCGGCGATCCGGTGGTCCCCGCGCCGCCCTTGCCGGCGACGACCGAGACGGTGTCGAGCGTCAGGCCGGTCGAGGAGGTGACCACGATGCCGTAGGAGGCCCGACCGTTGGCCGACTCGTCGGCGCCACGGGCCGTGACGTCGGCGATGACCGTCGGGGCCGTGATCGCGTTCGCCAGGATGGCGGAGCTGGTCGAGCTGGCCGGGTCGAACGAGCCGTTGACCGTGACCAGCGTGGGCGCGGTGGCCGCGCCACCCCGCTTGAAGTTCTGGCCGTAGCCGCCGCGCACCGAGATGCCGTTGCGGGCGTCGAAGCGACCGTAGGTGCCACCGGCGACGATCAGCGTGTTGCGGCCGTCGGCCGCGGCACGGGACAGGCCGTGGGCGATCGTGGCGCACGGTGCACTCGGCGCCGCGCAGGACGAGTCGTCGGTGCCCCCGGCCTGGCTGACGTAGACGATCTGGGCGACCACGCCGTCCATCCCGTCGCAGTTGCTGTCGAGGTTGCTCGAGTCGAGCGGATCGGGAGCACCCGGCTTGATGTTCGCGTCGTGGTCGTCGCAGTCGGCCGGCGGGCTGACGCCGTCGCCGTCGTCGTCGAGGACCACCGTGATCACGACGCTCGCCGTGTCGGTGGCGCCGTCATCGTCGGTGACCGTGAGGACCGCGGTGTAGGTGCCGGGCTCGGTGTAGGTGTGCGACGTCGTCGCCCCGGTGCCGTCGGCGTCATCGCCGAAGTCCCAGGCGTAGCCCGCGATCGAGCCGTCGGGATCGGCCGAGGCCGAGCCGTCGAACGCCACGACCAGCGGTCGGGCCCCGGTCTGCGGCGCCGCGTTGACGGCAGCCGCCGGCGCCTGGTTGGCGTTGACCGTCACGACCACGCTGGCCGTGTCGGTGTCGCCGCTGTCGTCGGTCACCGTCACGGTGGCCGTGTAGGTGCCGGGCGTCGTGTACGTGTGGCTCGGCTCGCTGCCGGTCGCGGTGCCACCGTCGCCGAACGTCCACGCGTACGAGGCGATGGTGCCGTCGGGATCGGTGCTGCCGGCGGCGCTGAAGTCCACCTGCCGGTTGGCCTTGGTGGTCGTCGGGTCCGCGGTCGCGTCCGCCACGGGCACCTGGTTGGGGGTCACCTCGATGGTGACCGTGTCGGTGTCGACGCCGCCGGCGTTGTCGGTGACCGTCAGCGTGGCGACGTAGGTCCCGGCCGCTGTGTAGGTGTGCGTCGGGTTCGCCGCCGTGCTGGCGGGCGAGCCGTCGCCGAAGGTCCAGGACCGGGCCACGATCGAACCGTCGCTGTCCGTGCTGCCCGTGGAGGTGAACGCCACCGTCAGCGGCCGCTTGCCCGACGTGGGCGTGCCGTCCGCCACCGCCGTCGGCGGCACGTTGGGCACCGGCGTGACCTCGATCGACAGCGTCGCCACGTCGGTGGCGCCGTCGTCGTCGGTCACCGTGAGCGTCACCGGGTAGGTGCCGGCGGCGCCGAACGTGTAGGTGGGCGTGGCCGAGGTCGACGTGTTCGACCCGCCGAAGTTCCAGAGGTACGAGACGATCGTGCCGTCGGGGTCCGCCGACTCGCTGCCGTCGAAGTTGACCGTCAGCGGCGCCTGGCCGCCTGCGGGCGTGGCGTTGGCGACCGCGACCGGCGCCTGGTTGGCGTTGACCGTGACGTTGACCGACTGGCTGTCCCCCGCGCCGCTGTTGTCGGTCACCGTCAGCGTGGCGGTGTACGAACCGGCCGCTGCGTACGTGTGGCTCGGGTTCGCGTCGATGGAGAGCGGGGAGCCGTCACCGAAGTCCCAGGAGTACGAGGAGATCGTGCCGTCGGGATCCGACGAGCCGGCGGACGAGAAGGTCACGACCAGCGGCGCCTTGCCGACCTCGGGCGTGGCCGAGACGGCCGCGACCGGCGGCTGGTTGGCGTCGACGACGATCGTGACCGTGTCCGACGCGGTGTCACCGTCGTCGTCGGTCACGGTCAACGTCGCGGTGTAGGTGCCGGCATCCGTGTAGGTATGCGAGGGCGCCGGATCCGTGGAGTCGGGGCTGCCGTCGCCGAACTCCCACGAGTAGCCGACGATGGTGCCGTCGGCGTCGTCCGAACCGGTGGACGACAACACGACCGTGAGCGGTGCGACGCCGGTGGACGGCGTCGCACCTGCGACGGCGGTGGGCGGCACGTTGGCCACGCCGACGGTGACCGTGGTGCTCGAGGTGCCCGTCAGGCCACCGTCGTCGGTGACGGTCAGCGTGACCGTGAAGGTCCCGTCGGTCGTGTACGTGTGGTTCGTGGTCGCACCGGAGCCGACGTCACCGTCGCCGAAGTCCCACTCGTAGGACACGATCGTCCCACCGGGATCCGCACTGGCGGACGCGTCGAACGCCACGTCCAGCGGCGCCACCCCCGCGGGTGGGTCTGCCGTGAACGACGCCGTGGGCGCCGTGTTCCCGCCGGTCGGCGGCGTCTGGCACGCCGATGCGACAAGTGCGGCAGCGGCGAACAACGCCAACACCGCGGACCAACCCCGTACACCCCTCATGCCGACCCCCCGGTCGCTCGCCCCGGCACGGCCAGCCCGCCGTGCCCACCCCAGCAGTAGATCAGGATTCCTGAACTCGGATCAAGGAGTTCCGAACTTCCTTCAGGAATCGGTCAGCTGCCGTTCACCCGCGAGTCAGCCGCTGCCCGGACGCGACGCCGCCCCGGGACGGTCGTCCCGGGGCGGTGTCGTTGGTTCCACGAGGTCCGGCGACGATGCCGCCCGCGTGGCCTGGGGATCAGCTGAGGGTGGAGCCGTTGTTCCACGCCCGGAGGATCAGACCCGACGCACCGGCGTTGCCGGTCGCACCGGCGTTGCCGTTGCCCGCGGTGCCACCGGCACCGGAGCCGTCGTTGCCCGAGCCGACGCCGCCGGCGGTGCCGCCGGCGCCACCGGCGCCACCTGCGCCACCCGATGCCGCGGTGGCGGCCCGGTTGAGGGTCACGGACGTCCCGGTGTAGGTGCCGGTGCCGCCGTGGAAGACGGCGATCGACGGACCGCCGGCGCCGCCACCGGCGCCGCCGCCGCCACCACCACCGGCGCCGGCACCGCCGCCGCCACCACCACCGGCCAAGCAGCAGGAGTCGGAGCCGCCGTTGCCGCCCTTGCCACCGTTGGCAC
>JAEXGP010000397.1 GCA_023450775.1 Actinomycetes bacterium
GTGCTGGACGCGTCGCCCACCGCCCGGTTCCTGCCGGTCGTGCGCCGCGGCAACACCCGGGGCGCGGTGCTGGCCGGCCTGGCCCCCGGGCGCCTGCCCGGTGGCGTCTCGCTCGACGACGGCCGCGACGCCTGGGCGCAGGTGTGGCCCACGGTCCCGTCGCAGGCGGGCCTCGACGCCGACGGCATCCTGGCCGCCGCGGCCGAGGGCAAGGTCGACGTGCTGATCCTGCTGGGTGCCGATCCGGTGGAGGACTTCCGGGACCGGTCGCTCGCCCGCCGGGCCCTGGCGGCCACCCGCACGGTGATCGTGCTCGACCGCTTCCTCACCGAGTCGGCCGGCCTCGCCCAGATCGTGCTCCCGGTCGCGGGCTTCGCCGAGTGCGACGGCACCACGACCAACATGGAGGGCCGGGTCACCACGCTCAACGCCAAGGTGAACGCACCCGGCACGGCCCGCACCGACTGGATGATCGCCGCGGACCTGGCCGAGCGGCTCGGGGCCGAGACCCTGGCCGACGACGGCCCGGTCGAGCTCTGGTCGGAGCTCTCCTCCAACGTCCCCGCCCTGCAGGACATCACGCTCGCGGCGCTCGACGAGCCCGCCAACGTGGACGGCATCGTGGTCGACCTGGACGCCGGCTCGTTCGTCGCCCCGGCCGCCCCGGCGGTGCCCAACCCCAACGCCTACTCGTCCCGCCTGGTCGTGGACCGCGTGCTCTACGACGGCGGCGAGTCGCTGTCGCACATGCCGTCGTCGGTGCCGCTGGTGCGCGACGGTGCGGTCGTGCTCGGGACCGCGGACGCCGCGGCGCTCGACGTCCAGGCCGGCACCCGCCTGACCGTCAGCTCGCAGCACGGCTCGGTCACCGGTCCGCTGGTCGTGTCCGACCGGGTGCCGAAGGGCTCGGTCGTCATCCACCACGCGCTGTCGGTCGATCCGTCGCCGCTGGTCTCGGCCGGCGACGTGGTGTGCGACGTCCGGGTGGAGGTGGCCTGATGGACCCGCTGCTCTCCGGCGACATCGGCCTGAGCGCCGTCCTGATCGTGCTGCTCAAGGTCGTCGTGGCCTTCGCGGTGCTGCTGGTGGGCGTCATGGCCATGGTGTGGTTCGAGCGCAAGCTCGTCGCCGACATGCAGAACCGGATCGGCCCCAACCGCGCCGGTCCGTTCGGCATCCTCCAGACGCTGGCCGACGGCCTCAAGCTGATGTTCAAGGAGGACCTCGAGCCCGAGCGCTCCGACCCCTTCGTCTTCAAGCTCGCGCCGTTCCTCGCGCTGATCCCGGCCTTCCTCGTGTTCGCGGTGATCCCGGTCGCCGGCAACTTCTCCGACGGCCAGGACGGCGTGGTCACGCTCCTCGGGCACGAGACGTTCATGCAGGTCGCGGACCCGCAGATGGGCATCCTGTTCGTGCTCGCCATGAGCTCGATCGCGGTCTACGGCGTGATGCTCGCCGGTTGGTCCTCGGGCTCCAAGTACCCGCTGCTCGGCTCGGTCAGGGCCTCGGCCCAGATGGTCTCCTACGAGGCGGCCCTCGGCCTCTCCGTGGCCGCGGTGCTGCTGATCAGCGGCACGCTCTCCACCAACGGCATCGTCGCCGAGCAGTCCGGCTGGCAGTGGAACCTCTGGATGACGGCGATCGTGCCGTTCATCGTGTTCACGATCGCCGCCACGGCCGAGCTCAACCGTCCGCCGTTCGACCTGGTCGAGGCCGAGCAGGAGCTGGTCGGCGGCTTCCACACCGAGTACTCGTCGTTCCGGTTCGCGCTCTTCTACCTGGCGGAGTTCCTGAACACGGTCACGATGTCCGCCGTCATCGTCACGCTGTTCCTGGGCGGCCCGTCGGGCCCGATCCCGAGCGGCGCGCCGGGCTGGGTGGCCGACTACGTGCTGCCGCTCGTCTACTTCTTCGCCAAGCTGCTGATCTTCCTGTTCATGTTCGTGTGGTTCCGGGCCACGCTGCCCCGGTTCCGCTACGACCAGCTGATGGACCTGGGCTGGAAGTTCCTGATCCCGCTCGCGCTCGGCTGGTTCCTGCTGCTCACCTCGGTGCTGGTGGCGGACGACGTGGGGTGGAACCCGGTCCTCACCGGTGGCGTCACCGCCCTGATCCTGGTCGTCGGCGGGCTGATGCTGCGGGCGTCGATCAAGGCGTCGGCCGCGCGCCACCAGCTCAGCGACTCGCTCGCCGAGGACGACGGCGTGCCGGCCGGGGGAGGGGCCTGACATGGGGTACCTCGACGGCTTCAAGGTCACGTTCAAGAAGTGGGCCGGCACGCGCACCGACTCCGGCAAGCGCGTCACCATGCAGTACCCCGAGGAGGTCCGGCCGAAGCCGGAGCGCTTCCACGGCCGCCATGTCCTCAACCGCTACGAGGACGGCATGGAGAAGTGCATCGGCTGCGAGCTGTGCGCCGGTGTGTGCCCGGCCCGGTGCATCTACGTCCGCGGCAAGGACAACGACCCGCAGGACCCGACCTCGCCCGGCGAGCGCTTCGGCTTCGTCTACGAGATCAACTACCTGCGTTGCATCCACTGCGACCTGTGCGTGGAGGCCTGCCCGACCGAGGCGATCACCGAGACCAAGCTCTTCGAGTTCGCGTTCACCAACCGGGACGACGCGATCTACACCAAGGACGAGCTGCTCGTGGACGACGAGGGCCGGCCCCAGCAGCTGCCGTGGGAGCACTGGGACGGCGGCTTCGACGCCGCGCAGGACACCTCGGGCTGGATGCGCGCCACCGCGCCGTCCGGCGACGCCCGCTTCGAGGGCATCGTCGCCTGGGCCGGCGAGCTCGGCTACGGCGTCCGGGCTCCCGAGGGGGGTCAGGCGCTGGACGCCGAGCAACGGGCGGCCGCTGCGGCCCGCGCCGCGGGCGGCCACGACGACCACGGCCACGACGACCACGGTGACGACGACGCGCACGGGGGTCACCACTGATGCGCGTCGAGATGTTCACGTTCCTGATCGCCGGCGCCATCGTGCTCGGCGGTGCGCTGGGCGTGGTGCTGTTCCGCAACCCGGTGCACAACGCGCTCAGCCTGGTGGCCACGCTGTTCGGCGTCGCCGTCCTCTTCATCGCCCAGGAGGCCTACTTCCTGGCCGCCATCCAGGTGATCGTCTACGCCGGCGCCATCGTCGTGCTGTTCCTGTTCGTGATCATGCTGCTGGGCGTCGACCGCTCGGAGGTGGTCGAACGCGATCCGCTGCCGGGCCAGCGGATCATCGGCGTGATCGCCGGCCTCGCCATCCTCGGCCTCAGCATCGTGATCCTGCTCGCCGGAGGCGACGGCGCGACGGGTGAGCGGTCGGCGACGGCGCCGCTGGCGGACCGGTCCACCGACATCGAGCGCCTGGGCCGGGTCCTGTTCACCGACTACGTGTTCGCCTTCGAGGTCACCGCCGTGCTGCTGACCGTCGCCGTGGTCGGCGCGGTCGTGCTGTCCCGCCGGCCCAAGGGCGACCCCATCGACATCGACGACTTCCCCGACGGCCCCGCCGTCGAGCACCTGTCGCTCTTCCCCGAGCCCGACGACGACCAGGGTGAGGACGGCGAGGTGCCGATCGGCAGCGACGACGGTCCGCTCGGGGACCCCGACGAGCTCGAGGCGGACGGTGCCGACGATCCGGCGACCGCGGATGCGGAGGTGGCGGGCTGATGCTCCGACTGACCGAGTCCTGGTACCTCGTCCTCGCCGCGATCCTCTTCGCGATCGGCGCCACGGGTCTGATGATCCGGCGGAACCCGCTGGTGATGTTCATGTGCGTCGAGCTCATGCTCAACGCCGTCAACCTGAGCTTCGTGGCCTTCGCCCGGTCCCTCGACGACGTGGGCGGCCAGGCCGTCGTGTTCTTCGTGCTCGTCGTCGCGGCGGCCGAGGTCGTGGTGGGCCTGGGGATCATCGTGGCGATCATGCGGCGCCGTCAGGGTGCGACCGCGGACGACATCTCGTTGATGAGGGGCTGAGCGGTGGACCTGGTGTGGCTCATCCCGGCGCTGCCGGTGGCGGGGTTCGTCCTGCTGCTCGCGTTCGGCAAGAAGCTCGGGGACCCGCTCGCGGGCATCCTCGGCACGGTCGCGATCGCCGGCTCGTTCCTGGTCTCGATCATCGTGGCGCTGGACCTCATGGCCCAGCCCGAGGAGGAGCGGCAGTTCGTCCAGACCCTCTGGGTGTGGATGCCGGCCGGCTCGTTCCAGGTCGACTTCGGGTTCCTGCTCGACCCGCTCTCGATCACGATGTGCCTGTTCATCACGGGCATCGGCGCGCTGATCCACCTGTACTCGATCGGCTACATGAAGGGCGACCCCGCCTACCCCAGGTTCTTCACGTACCTGAACCTGTTCGTCGCCTCGATGCTGCTGCTGGTGCTCGGCCAGAACCTGCTGATCACGTTCCTCGGCTGGGAGGGCGTGGGTGCCTGCTCGTACCTGCTCATCTCGTTCTGGTTCACGGACAAGGCCAACGCCTCGGCGGGCAAGAAGGCGTTCGTCACCAACCGGATCGGCGACTTCGGCTTCATGCTCGGCACCTTCCTGGTGTGGGTGACCGTCGGGTCGATCGACTACGTCGAGATCGGCCGCACCGCCGGCGCGATCGTCGGCGTCACCGCCACCGCGGTCGCACTGCTGTTCTTCCTGGCCGCCACCGGCAAGTCGGCGCAGCTGCCGCTGTTCGTCTGGCTCCCCGACGCCATGGCCGGCCCCACCCCGGTGTCCGCGCTCATCCACGCGGCGACCATGGTGACCTCCGGCGTCTTCCTGCTGAGCCGCCTCAGCCCGATCATGGAGAACGCCGGCTGGGCGAACGACGTGATCGCCTGGGTCGGTGCCGCCACGGCGTTGATCGCGGCGGGCGCGGCGCTGGCGCAGAACGACATCAAGAAGGTGCTCGCCTACTCGACGGTGTCGCAGCTCGGCTTCATGTTCGTGGCGATCGGGTCGCAGAACTACACCGGCGCCCTGTTCCACATGATCACGCACGCCTTCTTCAAGGCGCTGCTGTTCCTCGGCGCCGGCTCGGTCATCCTGGCGATGGCCCACGAGCAGGACATGCGCCGCTACGGCAACCTGCGCAAGTACATCCCGATCACGTTCGTCACGTTCATGGTCGGGTGGCTCGCGATCAGCGGCATCCCGCCCTTCGCCGGCTTCTGGTCCAAGGACGAGATCCTGGCCGGTGCCTTCAACGTCGACGGCTACGGCCCGGCGCTGTGGGCGGTCATGTTGTTCTGCGCCGTGCTCACGGCCTTCTACATGACCCGCCTGGTGATCATGACGTTCTTCGGCGGGAGCGAGAAGTGGCGCCTCGCCGACACCGAGGCCGACGCCGAGCCCGAGATCCCCGGGGACGACGAGGGCGCGGTCTCCTCGGCGCACGCCGTGGCGTCGAACGACGACCACGACGCGCACGACCACCACGAGCTGACTCCGGACCACACGCCGCACGAGTCGCCGATCACCATGACGCTGCCGCTCATGGTGCTCGCCGGGCTCGCGCTGCTGGGCGGCCTGCTCAACCTGCCGTTCTCGCACGAGCTCGAGTACCTGAAGAACTGGATCGAGCCGGTGATCTCGGGCGAGCACGAGCTGCCCGACGCGAACGTCCTCTTCGTGCTCGCCGCGCTGGCGATCACCGGTGCCGTGCTCGGCATCCTCTTCGCCTACCGGGTGTACCAGCAGCACAAGGTCGACCCGGCCAAGCTCGAGCAGCCGGTCTTCGCCCACGCCTGGTACATCGACGAGACGTACGCCAAGGTCGTCGGCGGACCGGGCGAGGCGGCCTTCCAGGGCGTGGCCGACTTCGACGCCGACGTCGTCGACGGCGCGGTCAGGGGCATCGCCGTCGGGACCGAGAAGGCGTCCCGGGGCATCAAGCCCCTCCAGTCGGGCCTGGTCCGCACCTATGCGACCGGCGTGGCCATCGGCACGGCCCTCCTGGCGGCCTTCGTGATCATGCGGATGAGCTTCTGATGTCCCGCGCTGCCGACAAGACGGAGTTGAGCTTCTGATGGGCGCCGTGCTGGCCAGCGAGGCCGCCTCCACCTCGTCGTTCCCGCTGCTCGCGGTGATGATCCTGCTGCCGTTCGCCGGCGCGGCCCTGATCGGCCTCGTCCCGCGCAACCGCCAGGAGTTCTTCCGCCCGATCGCGCTGCTCACGAGCGCCGCCACCGGGGCGCTGTCGATCTACCTGCTGACGCAGTTCGACCGCGACGCCGCCGGGTTCCAGTTCACGATCGACCACGCCTGGATCTCGGACCTGGGCGTGCGGCTGCACTTCGGCGTCGACGGCATCAGCCTCTTCCTGCTGGTGCTGACCGGCGTGATCTTCCCGATCGCCATCCTGGGCGCCAAGCCCCACGGCGACGAGAAGGCGTACTACGCCTGGATGCTCGTGCTCATGGCCGGCTCCATGGGCGTGTTCTGCGCTCTCGACCTGCTGGTCTTCTTCATCTTCTTCGAGGTCGTGCTCGTCCCGATGTACTTCCTCATCGGGCTGTGGGGCTACGGCGAGCGCGTCTACGCCGCCACCAAGTTCTTCCTGTACACGATGTTCGGCTCGGCCTTCATGCTCGTCGGCATGATCGCCCTGGCGGTGCTGCACCAGCGCGAGACCGGCGGTGCGCTCACGTTCGACCTCGTCACGCTCGCCACGGACCAGGCGGTGTCGACCACGGCCGCCCGGTGGATCTTCGTGGCGTTCGCGATCGCCTTCGCGGTGAAGGTGCCCCTCGTGCCGCTGCACACCTGGCTGCCCGACGCCCACACCCAGGCGCCCACCGCGGGCTCGGTCATCCTCGCCGCGGTCATGCTGAAGCTCGGCACGTACGGCTACCTGCGCTTCGGCCTGTACCTGCTGCCCGAGGCTGCTGCCTGGGCCGCGCCGGTGATGCTCACCCTCGGGGTGATCGGCATCACCTACGGCGCCATCGCCGCGACGATGCAGAAGGACCTCAAGCGCCTGGTCGCGTACTCGTCGATCGCGCACCTGGGCTTCATCGTCCTCGGCACGTTCTCGCTCACCACCCAGGGCATCACCGGTGGCCTGCTGGTGATGGTCAACCACGGCATCACCACCGGCGCGCTCTTCCTGCTGGTCGGCATGATCTACGAGCGCCGCCACACCCGGCTCATCAGCGAGCTGTCCGGCCTGCAGAAGGCCGCCCCCGTGCTGGCCGGCGTGTTCACCGTCGTGATGCTCGCCTCCGTGGGCCTGCCGGGCCTGAACGGGTTCCCGGGCGAGCTGCTGTCGCTCCTCGGTGCGTTCAAGGGCGCCCGTTGGTGGGGCGTCGTCGCCGTCACCGGCGTGATCCTGGCCGCGCTGTACCTGCTCTGGGCCTACCAGCGGGTCTTCCACGGACCGGCCACCGGCGAGAACGCCACCATGCGCGACATGAAGCTCTCGGAGTTCCTGGTCATGTCGCCGCTGCTGGCCCTGATCGTGTTCCTGGGCCTGTTCCCCGGACCGATGATCGAGACCATGGAGCCCTCGGTGAAGGCGCTGGTCGCCCACGTGGCGGAGCACTCCGACACCGACCGGGCCGACCAGACCGACGTGGAGAAGCCGGTGGTGAAGGCCGAGGCCGCAGAGGCCACCCACGATGAGGAGCACGGCTGATGAGCACGCTCGTGACCCTCCTCGCGGCCGAGCCGCAGATCGCCACACCCGACATCGACTGGAAGGCGATCGCGCCGAACCTCGTCCTGATGCTCGGCGGCATCCTGCTGCTGACCGTCGTCTCGCTGCTCAAGGGAAAGCTCCCCTCGTGGTTCCACGCTGCGTGGACGGTGCTCGTGGCGATCGGGGCGCTGGTCGCCGTCGTGCTGTTGTGGCGCTGGATCGGCGACACCGGACCCCAGACCGCGATGGGCGGGGCGGTCGGGCTCGACGGCTTCGGGCTCGCGATCACGGCCAACGTCTGCATCGCGGTGATCTTCGGGGCGCTGCTGCTGCAGGGCTACGTCCGCCGGGAGGGACTCGAGGGTCCCGAGTGGTACGTGCTCATGCTGCTGTCGGCCTCGGGTGCCGTCACCATGGCGACCGCGGACGACCTGATCGTGCTCTTCATCGGGCTCGAGATCATGTCGGTGGCCGTGTACGTGCTGGCCGCCATGCACGCCCGTCGGATCTCCTCCCAGGAGGCCGGCATGAAGTACTTCGTGCTCGGCGCCTTCTCCTCGGCGTTCCTGCTGTACGGCATCGCACTGACCTACGGCGCCACCGGTTCCACCAACCTGGCCGCGATCCAGACCTACCTGTCGGAGAACGTGCTCTCGAGCAACGGCCTCCTGCTCGGCGGCATCGCCTTCATGCTGGTCGGCTTCGGGTTCAAGATCGCTGCGGTGCCGTTCCACTTCTGGACGCCCGACGTGTACCAGGGGTCGCCCTCGCCGGTGGTGGCGTTCATGGCCACGGCGGTGAAGGCGGCGGCCTTCGCCGCGATGATCCGGGTGTTCGTCGTCGCCCTCGGCCCCACGTACGTCAACGAGTGGCGGCCGATGATCTACGCCCTCACGGTGCTGACGCTGGTGGTGGGCTCGCTGTTCGCGATCTCCCAGTCGAACGTCAAGCGCATGCTGGCGTACTCGTCGATCAACCACGCCGGCTTCCTGCTGCTCGGCGTGCTGGCGAGCTCGCCCGAGGGCAACTCGGCCACGCTCTTCTACCTGTTCGCCTACACGTTCATGGCGGCCGGCAGCTTCGCCGTGACCACGGTGGTCGGCCGCACCGGCGACGGCCACCACAGCCTCGACGACTACAAGGGCCTGTCCCGCGTGCGGCCGGGCCTGGCGCTCGTCTTCGCCGTGCTGCTGCTGTCGCAGGCCGGCGTGCCGCTGACCGTGGGCTTCCTGGCCAAGTTCTACGTGATCGAGGCCGCGCTGCAGAGCGACTTCGCCGGCGCCGGCGTGCTGTGCGTCATCGCCATGCTCACCGCGGTGATCTCGGCGTTCATGTACCTGCGGATCGTCGCCTCGATGTACTTCTCGGACCCGGTCGACGCGGACGCGCCGGCCATCCGCATCCCGGCCACGGCCGGCATCGCACTGGGCCTGGCGGTCCTGGGCGTGATCGTGCTCGGGGTGATCCCGGGGCCGCTGAGCGACGTGGTCGGCGACGCGACCGCCCAGCTCGTCGCCTACGTGCCCTGACCTCCGCCCCTCACGATTCTGACCACCGAGAACGTCGCTCTGGCGTGCTCCAGGTCATGAGAATCCTCTTCGTCGACGGGGACGGGCCGTTCGGACGCACCACACTGGTGGCGTGACGCCGGCATCCTCCGCACCTCGATGGGCCGGCGCGCTCGCCGGCGTGGTCGCAGCCGGCGTGGGCATCGGAGTGGGGGAGATCGTCGCGGGCACGTCGGACAAGCTGCGCGGTCCGATCGTCGCCGTGGGCGACCGGGTGGTGGACAACGTGCCGGGCCCGATCAAGGACTGGGCCATCTCCACGTTCGGCACCAACGACAAGGCGGTGCTGCTCAGCGGGGTGACGCTGCTGCTCGTGCTGTTCGCCGCGGTGATCGGGATCGTGGCGGTCCGCCGCTCGGTGCGCCTCGGTCTCGTCGGCGTGGGCGTGTTCACGCTGATCGGCGTGCTGGCGTCGCTCGGCCGGGGCGGCACGGGCTGGGCCCGGCCGGCGCCGCCGATCATCGCGGGCCTCGTGGCGGGCTGGGCGCTGGTCGCGCTCACGCGCCGGGCGCGCGAGGCGTGGCCGACGCCCGCCACCGACACGTCCGGATACGGACCGCCTGCGAACGATCGGCCCGCGAGCGACGCCGAACCGGTGCCCGCAACCAGCACCGCGACCGCCGTCGTGGCCGAACCGATGGTTGTCCCGGGCGCGGCCACGGACCG
>JAEXGP010000008.1 GCA_023450775.1 Actinomycetes bacterium
GGCCGCGGTCGCCTCGGCCACGGCCGCCAACTGCGGCAGCGTCTCTCGGCGGTGCCGGAGCTGGTCGGTGCGCGTGTCGAGCGCCTGCACGTCGATGAGGGCGTCGAGCGATGCCACGGGCAGAACCTACCGCCCTGGCGATCGGTCAGCCGTCGTCGTCGCCACCGGCGCCGCCACCACCGCCGCCGTTCCCGTTGCCCCCACCGCCGCCGGTCGTGTTGCCTCCACCGCCGGCGTTGCCGTTGCCGCCGCCCGACGGTCCACCGCCGTCGTCACCGCCGCCCGACGGCGTGGTCGCCTTGGTGCTCGGCGTGGTCGACTTCGTGGTTCCCGACGACCTGGACTTCGTCGAGCCCGACTTCGTCGACGTGGAATCGGAGCCGTACTTGGACGAGCCCTTCCACGGGTCGGGCACGGCCTTGGCCTTGGGCACGCGGCTGGGCTCGGCGAACTGGATCACCGGCGCGCCGTCCAGGACGTCGCTCATGAACGCGTGCCAGACCCGGGCGGCCGTGGCGCCACCCTGGACCCGTCCGCCCCTCATGTTGGTGTTGGCCGCCGGGTTGCCGATCCACACCGCGGTCGAGAGCTGCGGAGTGAACCCGATGAACCAGACGTCGGTGTTCTTGCCGCCCTCCACCTCGGTGGTGCCGGTCTTGCCCGCCGCGGGACGCCGCTGCGGCAGCGAGCCACCCGAGTACGTGCCGCCGGTGACGACCTTCTCCATGCCGATGATCGCCTGGCGGGCCACGTCGACCGGGACCACCTGCTCGTCGCGGGGCACGGCCTCGAACAGGACCTTGCCGGTCCGGTCCTCGACCTTGGACACGAAGTGGGCGTCGTTGCGGCGCCCGTCGTTGGCGATCGTCCCGTACGCCAGCGCCATGTCGAGCGGCTTGACCAGGGCGTCGCAGCCGATGGTGAAGCAGGCGGGCTCGACGTTGTTCGGGTCGAGCGACGACTCGGTGATGCCCAGCTTCACCGCGGTGTCCTTGACCGCGTCGAAGCCGACGGCGCCCTGCAGCCGCATGAAGGCGCAGTTGTTGGACTGCGCGAGCGCACGGCCCAGGTCGACCATGCCCTTCGTCGGGCAGTCGTCGGGGTACGGGCCCGACTCCTTGATGCCCCACAGCTTCTTCATGTTCTCGGGGGCGTAGGCCCCCGAGACGGTGCTGTTGATGCTGTAGCCGGCCTCGAGCGCGGCCACGAGCGTGAACACCTTGAACGACGAGCCGGACGAGCGCCCACCGATGGGCGCCGCGGTCTCGACCAGCCCCTTGTCGGGCACGAGCGCCTCGCCCACCACGGCCCGCACCGCGCCCGTCGCCGGCTCGACCGCCGCGAGCGCGACCGCGGTCTCGGGGTTGGCCGCCTTGAGCGGGTTGCTCGCGGCAGCCTCCTCGGCGGCGCGCTGCATGTTGGGGTCGATCGTCGTCGTGATCCGCAGGCCGCCGTTGAAGATCAGGTAGCGGCGCAGCTCCTGCGTGGGCGCCAGCCACGTGGCGTTCAGCAGCTCGTCGCGGACCTTGCGCTCCACGTAGGACAGCGACTGCGTCGTGGTGGCGACCGGCCGGCCGAAGGCCTCGGTGGGCAGCGGGCTGGCGGCGATCATCGTCGCCTCCTGCTCGGTGACCAGACCCTGCTCCTGCATCCGCTTCAGCACGACCAGTCGCCGCTCCTTGGCCACCTTGGGGAAGCGGATGGGGTCGTAGCCGTTCGGGTTCCGGATGAGCGACGCCAGGATGGCCGCCTCGGCGTAGTTGATCTCGGACGCCGGCTTGTTGAAGTAGGTGCGGGCACCGGCCTGCATGCCGTAGGCGCCGCGACCCAGGTACACGGTGTTGAGGTACTGCTCCAGCAGCTGGTCCTTGCAGACCTTCTTGGCCACGCCCTCGCACAGCTGCTGCTCCAGCTGCACCGCGAGCGACGCCTCCTTCATCTTGCGGGTGATGTTCCGCTCGTCGCCGACCAGCGAGATCTTCACCAGCTGCTGCGTGATCGTGGAGCCGCCCTGGGAGATCGTGCCGGCGTCGCTGTTGGCCCGGAACGCACGCAGGATCGACTTGGCCGACACACCGTCGTGCTCGTAGAAGTCCGCGTCCTCGACGGCGAGCACGGTCTTCTGCAGCTCGGGCGAGATCTGGTCGAGCGACACCACGTCGCGGTTCTCGCTGCCGGCGAGCGTGCCGTAGGGGTCACCGGACTCGGTGACGATCTGCGACGCCTCGGGCAGCGACGGCAGGGCGAGCTTGGAGAGCGGCTGGAACGACGCCGCCTCGGGCAGCTTGCCGATCTCGGGGAGGATCGCGGAACCGATCAGCGCCAGCGCGGTCACTCCCAGGACGATGATCGCGAGGAAGCGGAGGAGGAGGCGGGTCGGTCGGCTCATGGCTGCAGCACGCACGTGGGTCGACGGCGCGGCCCAACGGTACCGGCGACCGGCACCGCCGCCGGGTCACCGTCCGGGGTGCGCGGCGCCCTCACCCGAGCTGGTCCTCAGGGAGCGCCCCGGTGCCGGGGCCGCGCACTGCGGTGGCATCGGTGGCGCGGGATCCGGCGCCGTGGCACGGCCGGTCGGCGGGAGGACCGCCCGGGTAGCGTGCCGCCGCATGACGCACCCCTTCCGCTTCGGAGTCCAGTACAGCAGGCCCATCGAGGGCACGACGTGGCAGGAGACGGCCCGCCGGACCGAGGAGATGGGGTACTCGACGCTGTTCGTGCCCGACCACTTCGGGGACCAGCTGGCGCCGATCGCTGCGCTGTCGGTGGCGGCCGAGGCGACGAGCACACTGAACGTCGGTGCGCTCGTGTTCGACAACGACTACCGCCACCCCGTCACGCTGGCCACCGAGATGGCCACGCTCGACCTCCTGAGCTCGGGGCGCGTGGAGCTCGGTCTGGGCGCCGGTTGGATGCGCACCGACTACGAGCAGTCGGGCATCGCCTACGACGAGCCGAAGGTCCGCGTCGACCGCTTCGAGGAGGGGCTGGCCGTCATCGAGGGCATGTTCGGCGACGGCCCGTTCGACTTCGCCGGCGACCACTACACGATCACCGGGCTGAACGGGCTGCCCAAGCCCCACACCCCGGGCGGTCCCAAGCTGCTGATCGGCGGCGGCGGCAAGCGGGTGCTGAGCATCGCCGCCCGCACCGCCGACATCGTGGGAGTGAACCCCAACCTCCGCTCGGGTGAGATCAACGCCGACACCGCGATGGACGCCATGGCCTCCGCCGTCGACCGCAAGCTCGAGTGGGTGCGGGAGGCGGCCGGCGACCGCTTCGACGAGATCGAGCTCAACCAGCTCAGCTTCGCCGCCACCCTCACCGACGACACGGCCGGCTTCGCCGACTTCCTGGCCCAGCTGTTCGGGGCACCGGCCGAGGAGGTGCTGGAATCCCCCACCGTCGTCGCCGGCTCGCTGCCCGAGGTGATCGATCGCCTGGAGGCCCGTCGCGAGCGCTGGGGCTTCAGCTACTACGTGTTCCAGGCCGAGGCGGGCGAGGTCATGGCCCCGCTCGTCGCCGAGCTGGCCGGGCGCTGAGGCGGCGCGACGTGTTCGGCCGTCGGCGGTCCAAGGACGACGGCGGCGCCGTCACGGTCGCGCTGGCCGGCGCCGGGGCGATCGCGGTCGTCCACGCGCTCGCCGCC
>JAEXGP010000019.1 GCA_023450775.1 Actinomycetes bacterium
GTCGCCGGGATCCTCGCCGTCGCCGGCGCCGGACTGCTCGCCGGCGCGGTCGTGACCGACGAGGGCCCGTCGACGGCCTCGGGCGGCGCACCGAGCGCCCGCCTGGCCACCCCGGTCCTGTCCGCCCGTCGCGATCCCGAGCTCGTGGCCCGACCGGTCGCGCTGCGCAACGTCGCCGCCGCGGTCGATCCGGTCGTCGCCCGGTTCCCGAACGCCTCGTGCGTGCTCGTCACCGACGGCACCACCCGCCTGGCCGGCGCCTCCGACTCGAGTGCGCTCGTGCCCGCCTCCAACATCAAGCTCATCACCGGGTCCGCGGCGCTCTCCACGCTGGGTCCCGACACCCGGCTGAGCACCGAGGTCGTCGCGTCGGCCGCGCCCGCGGGCGGCACGGTGGCGGGTGACCTGGTGCTGGTCGGCGGGGGCGACCCGCTGCTGTCGACCGCCACGGCGGCCCGCCGCTGGAAGCACGGACAGCAGCCGACGTCGTCGCTCGAGCGCCTGGCCGACGACGTGGTCGCCGCGGGCATCCGCCGCATCGACGGCGCGGTGGTCGGCGACGGCAGCCGCTTCGACGAACAGCGGATGGTGCCCTCCTGGGCCGTGGCCGACGTCAACAGCGGCGAGGTCGCCAACATCGGCGCCCTGGTGGTCAACGACGCGTGGACCATGGACCCGATCGACCCGGCCGGGGCGGCCGGCGGTCCGGCGGCGGATCCCGCGCTGCACGCCGCGGAGGTGTTCACCCAGCTGCTCCGGGCCCGGGGCGTGCAGGTCGCCGGCGGTGCCAGGACGGGCGTCGCGCCGTCCGGTGCCGTGCCGGTGGCCGAGCTGCCGTCGGCCACCATCCGGGAGATCGTCGCCGAGATGAACACGTTCTCGGACAACACGACCGCGGAGATGCTCCTCAAGGAGATGGGCGCGGCCAAGGACGGTGCCGGCTCGACCAAGGCCGGCATCCAGGTCCTGGTCAGCGACCTGGCTGCCCGGGGACTGCCGATCGACGGCCTGGTCATGGAGGACGGCTCGGGTCTCAGCCGCGGCAACCGGGTGACGTGCCGGCTGATCGACGCCGTGCTGACGGCCGATGGACCCACCGGCGTGCTGTCGTCGGGCCTGGCCCGCCCCGGTCAGCCCGGCACGCTCGACGACCGCTTCCTCCGGGGGCCGCTGCGGGACCGCCTGGCCGCCAAGACCGGCACGCTGTCGGGCATCACCGGCCTGTCGGGTTGGCTCACCACCGACGCCGGACGAGCGCTCGCCTTCAGCACCCTGCAGAACCCCGCCGGGCGCACCGTCCAGGCCGCCGACATGGCCCTGCAGGGCCAGCTCCTCGAGGCGCTGCTGTCGTACCCGCAGACACCGCCGGTCGACCAGCTCCGGCCGCTCCCGCCCGCGGCGACGGCCTGACCGTGCCGGCGGAGGCGCCGCCCGGCCACCTGGCCATGTTCCCGCTGGGGTCGGTGCTGCTGCCCTCCATGCTGCTGCCGCTGCACGTCTTCGAGGACCGGTACCGGCGGATGGTCGCCGAGGTGCTCGCCGCCGAGCCGGCGGAGTTCGGCGTGACGCTGATCGCCCGGGGCAGCGAGGTCGGCGGCGGCGACGTGCGTGTGGACGTCGGCTGCACCGCCACCGTGCTCGAGGCCCGCGAGGCGCCCGACGGCCGCTGGGCCCTCATGTGCGTGGGCGGGCGGCGCGTCCGGGTGGTCGAGTGGCTGGTCGACGACCCGTACCCGCGAGCGATCGTGCAGGACTGGCCCGACGCGCCGCCATCCGCGGACGACGCCGAGGTCGCGTCCGAGGTGACCGCACAGGTCCGCCGGGTGGCCGCGCTCGGTTCCGAGCTCGGCGGGCCCGGCCTGCCCGAACCGCTCGAGCTCTCCGACGACGTGGGGGAGCGCTCCTTCCAGCTCGGCGTGCTGTCGCCGCTCGGCGCGCTCGACCGCCAGGCCGTGCTCGAGGCGGCGGGGCCCTCGGAGCGCCTGGCGCTCCTGGCCCGGCTGCTCGACGACCACGAGCAGGTGCTCCGCGCCCGACTCGCCATGGGCGACGGCTGACCGACCCCCTCGCCGCCTCGGGGGTCGCGGCCCGTCTCGAGCCCGGCGTCGCAGGGCAGGTGTGCGCTCGGGTGCTACAACATCCCTGACCCAGGAGGAGCACGTGGCCGACACGGCGACCAACACACCAGGCACCGACGGCGGCCGCAGGCTGTGGTCGGCCCCGCCGGCCCCGAGCGGCCCGATCGCCCAGGCGACCGAGCTCAAGGACCTGGTCGTCGCGTACGCCAAGCAGGAGACGGTCGACCCGCTCAAGACGCTCAAGCGGTACCTGACGTTCGGCATCAGCGGCGCGCTGATGATCGGCCTCGGGCTCTGCTTCGGGCTCCTGGCGTTGCTGCGCGGCCTGCAGGAGATCGACCTGTTCAACGACCCGCTCGAGGTCGACGGCGGCACGTGGAGCTGGGTGCCCTACGCCATCACCGGCGTGGTCGGCATCGTGGCCGCCGCCCTGTTCATCATGAAGCTGTACCGGTTCACCCAGAAGCAGGGGACTGCCCGATGAGCGCACCGTCCGGACCGATCACACCCGCCGACATCAAGCACAAGCTCGGCGACATCCAGGGCGAGGCCCAGGAGCAGGTCCAGGAGGCCAAGAACCAGATCCTGGCCGTCGGCCTGGTCGTGGGCATCCTGCTGCTGCTGGCCGCGTTCCTCCTCGGCCGGCGGGGCGGCAAGCGCTCGTCGGCCATCATCGAGGTGCGACGCGGTTGATGTCGTTCTGGTCCTGGCTGTGGGCCAGGCTCGTCGCCAGGCTGCTGGGGGACGGGCTCGCCGCCGACATCACCGGCCGGGCCTCGGTCTACCTGGTCGACGAGGCGCGCAAGGCGGTCGACCGTGACGAGGTCCCGGTCACGAAGGTGCGCCTCCGACCCGGCGAGAGCTACACGGTGCTCGCCCGCCCGGCGCCGACCAAGCGGGAGCGCAAGCTCGCGGCGCGCAAGGCGGCGCTCCAGAAGCAGGACCTGCTGCTCGGCCGCCCGACCCGGCGTCAGCGTCGTGCGGCGCGCAAGCTCCGCTCGGCCCAGCGCCGGCTGGACCACCGCAAGGTCGGCACGCGTCGCCACGCCCGCGCCGCGGCCAGGGAGGCGGTGCGGGGCGAGCGCTTCGACCGCGTGATGACGCCCACCCGCAAGCAGGTCGCCGTGCACGAGCAGCTCGAGCTGGTCGCGGGTGAGCTCGACGGGCTGCGGGCGGAGCGCTTCGCCGCCGTGCGGCGCAAGCGGGGGTTCTCCGGGCGACGCGAGCAGGTGCACTTCCACGACGCCGTCGACGACTGATGCCCGGCCCGGCTCGGGCGCCGCTCAGCCGATCGCGGCGTCGAGCGCGGCCAGGTAGGCGGCGGGATCCTCGAGCTGCGGGTAGTGCCCCGAGCCGTCGATCCACGTGAGCGTGGCGTCGGGCCGCGCCGCATGCAGCCGCTCCGCCATGGCGGCGACCGCGATCGGGTCCTCGGGCCCCCACACGACGTGGAGCTCGGACGGGTGCGTCTCGATCGCCCCGGTGAAGCGTGACTCGTTCGCCCGCCGCTCCTCGATGTAGCGGATGATCCGGGGCAGCAGGCGGTCGCCGGCCAGGTGGCACTGCAGCTCGGCGTGCGCGGACATGTCGACGTCGGAGTGCGCAGGAGCCAGCGTGGCGACCAGGCTGGCGGCGAGCAGGTCGGGTCCGGGTCCGGCCTCGGCCCGCTCGTCGGGCAGGGAGAGCAGCAGCAGCTGGCCGTCGGTCAGATGCGCCATCTCGATGTAGATGCTCCCGTTGGTCACCACGCGACGGGTGACCTCGACGTCCCAGTCGCCGTCGAGCTGGCGGGCCAGCAGCTCGCCGACGACCGTGTCGCCCATGTCGTGCGACAGCAGGGCGACGCGGTCGAGGCCCAGCTGGGCGGCGACGGACGCCACGGCATCGGCGCTGCCCGCCACCTTGTAGGGCATGTCGGGCTTGTCCGAGAGGCCGAAGCCCGGCAGGTCGACCAGCACGACGCGTCGCCGCTCGGACATGGCGTCGAGCAGGTGGGCGAAGTCGAAGCTCGACGTGGGGAAGCCGTGCACGACGACCAGCGGCTCCAGGTCCTCGGTGGTCCGGGCGGGGGCGTCCACCACGAACACCTCGACCTCGCCGAGGGTCGGCCCCGTGGCCCGGACTCGGCGCCCGCGTGCCTGCCACTCTGCGATCTCGGGGTGCATCCAGTCGGTCACGCCCGGGACCCTATCCACGGACCGGGGCCCGCCGGGGCGGCTGTCACGTCACCCGCTCCATCCTCCATGATGGGGCCCGTGCTCGTGCGCCTCCGCAACCCCAACCGAGAGGTCCAGGCCGACGCCCCGGTGCTGGTGTCGGTGCTGCTCGAACGGCTCGACATCAACCGCGAGTCGGTGCTCGTCGTGCGCAACGGCACGATCGTCCCCGGTGACGAACGGCTGGAGCCCGACGACGTCGTCGAGGTGCGCCCGGTGATCTCGGGCGGCGCCACGTGAGCCGTCGCACTCGGGCGGTGACGTCGTGAAGTGCCGCGTGTGCCGCGGGCCCGCGGTGATCGACCTCAAGCGACACAACGCCAACTTCTGCCCGGAGCACTTCACCCGCTTCTGCCGCGACCAGGTCGAACGGGCGATCGCGGACTTCGACATGCTCCAGCCCGACGACAAGGTGCTGGTGGCGGTGTCGGGCGGCAAGGACTCGCTCGCGGTGTGGGACCTGCTGCTCGACCTGGGCTACCGGGCCGACGGGTTCTACATCGGGCTGGGGATCGGCGACTACAGCGACACCTCCGGCGGCTACGCCCGCCGCTACGCGGCGTCCCGCGGGGCGACCCTGCTCGAGGTCGACCTGGTCGACACCTACGGCTACGACGTCCCGACCGGCTCCCGGGCGGCGCGACGCAGCCCCTGCAGCGCCTGCGGGCTGAGCAAGCGCCACCTGTTCGACCGCGCCGCGGTCGAGGGCGGCTACGACGTGGTCGTCACCGGACACAACCTGGACGACGAGGCCGCGGTGCTGTTCGGCAACGTCCTGCACTGGCAGACCGAGTACCTGGGTCGCCAGCGCCCGGTGCTGCCGGCGAAGGACGGGTTCCCGCGCAAGGTGAAGCCGCTCGTCCGGCTCTCGGAGCGCGAGACGGCTGCGTACTGCATCGTCAACGGCATCGACTACCTGGTCGACGAGTGCCCCATGTCGGCCGGCAACAAGCACCTCGGCTACAAGGAGGCGCTGAACGAGATCGAGGTCCGCTCGCCGGGTTCCAAGGCGGACTTCTACTTCTCGTTCCTGCGCCGGGCCGCAGACCGCTTCGAGCCCGACGGCGACGTCGCCGATGTCGGGCAGGCCGACGAGCCGACCGACGGCGCGCTGCGCCCGTGCGCCCGCTGCGGCTCGCCGACCTCGTCGGAGATCTGCGCCTTCTGCCGGCTGGTCGACCGCGCCGGTGGCCACGCGCCCGACGGTCCGGTCGTGCAGCCGGTCTCGATCACCCCAAGGGACGTCGCGGGCTCCGGCCGGGCCCCCGCCACCACGACAGGAACGACCGACCCGTGACCGACCCCCTCCTCGCCGCCGGCGACCTGGTCCAGTTCATCGACAACAAGGACCGCCGCTACCAGGCCACGCTGACCCCCGGGAAGGAGTTCCACCTCCACTCCGGCTACATCCGCCACGACGACGTGATCGGCGTGGCCGAGGGCTCCACCGTCGAGACGACCCGCGGCCAGGGGCTGCTGGTCGTACGGCCCACGCTGAGCGAGTTCATCCTCAAGATGCCCCGCGGCGCCCAGGTGATCTACCCGAAGGACATCGGGCCGATCCTGATGATGGCCGACATCGGACCGGGCATGCGCGTGCTCGAGAGCGGCGTCGGTTCGGGAGCGCTCTCCATGGGCATGCTGCGCGCCGGCGCGGAGATCGTGGGTTACGAGCTGCGCGAGGACTTCGCCGACCGGGCCCGCCAGAACGTCGAGCGCTTCCTCGGTGCCGACGTGCTCGACCGGTACCAGGTGGAGCTGCGCGACTGCTACGAGGGCATCGACGAGCGCGACGTGGACCGGGTGGTCCTGGACCTGCCCGAGCCGTGGCAGGTCGTCCCGCACGCCGAGAAGGCGCTCCGGCCGGGCGGCCTCCTGCTGGCGTACACGCCCAGCGTGACCCAGGTGATGCAGCTCCGTGGTGCCCTCGAGCGCTCCCGCTTCTTCGCCGCCAACACCACCGAGGTGCTCCAGCGCGGTTGGTACGTGGAGGGTCAGGCCGTGCGCCCCGACCACCGCATGGTCGCCCACACGGGGTTCCTGACCGTCGCCCGGCTGGGCGCCTGAGCGAACCGGTCGTCGAGGCCTCCAGGTGAACGGGCTCGACGTCGTCATCATCGTCGCGGCGGTGCTCGCGGCCGTCGGCGGCTGGCGCCTGGGCTTCCTCACGCGGTCGATCGGCTGGCTCGGCGCCGGCATCGGTCTGGCGCTGGCGGTGGCGGTGCTGCCGCCGCTGCTCGAGCGGATGGACCTGCGCTCCGGCGGCGCGGTCGTGCTCGTCGGCCTGTGCGTCCTGGTCGTGCTGGCGTCGCTCGGCCAGGGCATCGGCTCCGCGCTCGGCGCGCGCCTGGCGCCACCCACGAGGG
>JAEXGP010000051.1 GCA_023450775.1 Actinomycetes bacterium
GGGTCCGACAGCGGGGGCTGGAGGCGCACGGTGCCGGCGAGCTCGGCCCCGGCGGCGCCGAGCGAGGTGCGGGTGCTCTCGACGAGATCGCCGGTCACCGCGTCGGTCGCCAGCACGACCACCGGGACCTCGGTCAGCTGGTCGTCCAGCGCCTCGCTCCCCTCGCCGGCCAGCGCCGCGGCCTGGCTGTCGGCCTGGCCGAGCTGGTCCCTGGTCGCGTCCAGCTCGACGCCGCGACGCCGGTAGCCCTCGTCCAGGTCGTCGACCCGGCCCCGCAACGAGTCGACCGTGGCCCGGTCCACGAACGACGCACCCATCGCGACCCCGACGCCGAGCGCCAGGAACACCGCGACCAGGCTGATCAGGTGGAACCGGAAGTTGATCACTGGACCTCGTTCACGTCGGGACCGCCTGGGACGTTCACGTCGGGACCGGCAGGGACACGACGCCGGTGAGCAGCACCCAGTTGGCGCGGATGAGCAGGCGGATCGGTTCGCTGATCAGGATCACCACGCCCATGGCGAACAGGGCGGCGAGCACCAGCAGCAGCAGGTCCCGCTTGCGCACCCGCCCCTGGTAGAGGCGGCTCACGCCCTTGGCGTCCACCAGGATCGGGCCCACCTTGATGCGGGTCACCATCGTCGAGGCCATGCCGGCCCGCCCCTTGTCGAGGAAGTCGACCATCGACGTGTGGGTCCCCACCGCGACGATCAGGTCGGCGCCCTTCTCGTAGGCGAGCAGCATGGCGATGTCCTCGCTCGTGCCCGACGCCAGGAACAGGTGGTGCTCGAGGCCCAGCGGACGCAGCCGCTCGGAACCCGGGGCCCGGCCGTCGCGGTAGGCGTGCACGATCAGCTCCGCCCCGCAGCGCAGCGCCTTCTCGGACACGGAGTCCATGTCCCCGATGATCACGTCGGGCGTGACGCCCTCGTCCAGCAGCGCGTCGGCGCCGCCGTCGACCGCGACCACGACCGGCCGCATCTCCCGGAGGTACGCCGTGCGCCGCAGCAGGCCGAGGTCCTCCTTGTAGCCCGCGCCCCGCACGACGATCAGCACCTGGCGCCCGGTCCAGTCCTGGTCGAGCTCGGGCAGCTCCAGGTCGTCGTCGATCAGGTCGGTGTTGTGCTCCAGGTACTCGACCGTGTTCTCGACGAAGCGGTTGAGCTCCACGCCGAGCGTCTCGCGGCTGCGCTCGTGGATCTGCAGGATCGACGCCTCGGTCTGGCGCGTTCCCGTGGCCACGACCGCGCCGTCGAGCAGGACGATGTCGCCGTCGACGGTGACGACCACCCCTTCGGTGAGCCCGGCCATGACCTCGGGCCCGAGCGAGTCCACCAACGGGATGCCGGCCCGCAGGAGCAGGAGCGGACCCTCGTTGGGGTAGCGGCCGGACGACGACGCGGCCACGTTCAGCACCGCGGCGGGCTGCGACGCCACCAGGCTCTCGGCGGCGACCGCGTCGATGTCCTCGTGGTCGATGACCGCCACGTCACCGGGCTCCAGGCGGTTCACGAGCTCCTTGGTGCGACGGTCGAGCCGGGCCCGGCCGGTGACCGGCACCGAGGTCACGGCGAGGTCCGCGCCCCGACGGCGGAAGATGCCGGCCATCAGCGGCCCCGTCGACGGGCGGACGTGGCGAGCAGCTCCTCGGCGTGGTCGCGCGCGGTGGTCGAGTCGGGCTGCCCGGTCATCATCCGGCTCAGCTCGATCACGCGGTCGTCCTCGTCGAGCGCCTCCACCACCGTGACCGTGGTGTCGTCGTCGGAGCGCTTGGCGACGCGCAGCTGGTGGTCGGCGAACGCCGCCACCTGCGGCAGGTGCGTGACCACCAGCACCTGGCGGTCCTCGGCCAGACGGGCGAGTGCGGCGCCGACCGCGGTGGCGGCCTCGCCGCCGATGCCGGCGTCCACCTCGTCGAACACCATCACGTCGGGACCGCCGCTCAGCACCAGCCGGAGCGCGAGCATCACGCGGCTGAGCTCGCCGCCCGACGCCACCTTGGACAGACCGCCGAGCGGCGCACCCGGGTTGGTCGCGAGCCGGAGCTCGACGTCGTCGCCCGCCCCGGGCGCATCGTCGCGGTCGGTGACCGACACCTCCATGCGGCTGCCGGGCAGCGCGAGGTCCGCCAGGATCTGGACGAGACGTTCCGCCAGCTGGGGCGCCGCAGCACGGCGGGCGTCGCCCACTCGACGGCCCTCGGCGACGACCACCGCGCGAGCCGCGGCGAGCTCGGCCTCGACCCCGGCGCGGGTGGCGTCCAGCGACGTCAGCTCCTCCAGCCGCTCGCGCGCTCGGGCGGCGTGGGCCAGCACCTCGTCCAGGTCGTCGCCGTACTTGCGGCGCAGCTCCACCAGCCGGTGTCGCCGCTCGCGGATCTCGGCCAGGCGCTCGTCGTCGGGCTCGATCGACTCGGCCCGGGAGCGCAGCTCGGCCAGCAGGTCCCGCAGCTCGGGCCCGACGGCGTCCAGGCGGACGACCTCGGCGTCGAACGGCGCGCGGCCCCGGAGCGTCTCGACCGCCGCGGCCAGGCCGTCGAGCACGCCGCCCTCGGATCCGAGCAGCTCGAGCGCCTCCTCGGCCGCCTCGCGGTGCGCCACGGCGTCGGCCAGGGTGTCCTCCTCGGCGGACAGCTCCTCCTCCTCGCCCGGGCGCGGGTCGACGGCGTCGATCTCGTCGATCTGGTAGCGCAGGAGGTCGATCTCCCGGGCGCGCACCCGCTCGTCGCCGCCCAGCTCCTGCAGGCGGTGCTCCAGCGCCGTCACCGCGGCCCGGGCCGCCCGCAGCGGGGTGGGATCGATGCCGGCGAAGCGGTCGAGGGCGTCCCGCTGATGGCGGGCCTGCAACAGCGCCTGCTGCGCGTGCTGGCCGTGGACCTCGATCGAGCGACCGCCGAGCTCGCCGAGCTGCGCCGCGGTCGTGAGCTCGCCGTCCACGTACGACCGCGAGCGGCCGTTGGCCGGCACCACCCGCCGCAGGACCCACTCGGCGTCGAGCTCCCCGTCGTCGTCCGAGCCGGCACCCGATCCCGGCCGGTCGTCCCCCGCGAACAGGCCCTCGACGACCGCCTCGGACGCGCCGGGCCGGACCCGGCCGGGGTCCGGCTTGGCGCCGCAGAGCAGTCCGAGCGCCTCGACCACCATCGTCTTGCCCGCGCCGGTCTCGCCGGTGACGGCGGTCAGGCCGGGCTGCAGGGGGATCCGGGCCTCGGCGATCACCCCGAGGTTCCGGACGGCGAGTTCGACGAGCATGACGGCCCGGAGCGTAGGCGACGCGACCTCGCGTGGGGCCGAGCCGGGCTCACCTGGGGCCGAGGTGGAACTTCTCCCTCAGCACCGCGTGGAAGTCCCGCTCCCCGAACGTGACCAGCCGCGCCGGGCGGTCGCTCGCCCGGCACCGCACCGTCGTGCCGGGCAGCAGGCGGGCGACCGACCGGCCGTCCACCGACACGCCGGCGGGCCGGTCGCCGCCCACCGTCACCCTCACCTCGCAGTCGGGGCGCAGCACGATCGAGCGGTCGAACAGCATGTGGGCGGCCACGGGCGCCATGAGCACGGCGCGGTGCCGCGGATCCACGATCGGCCCCCGGACCGAGAACGCATAGGCGGTGGAGCCGGTGGGGGTGGCCAGGATCAGCCCGTCGGCGACGTACGAGGTGAACGGCCGGCCGTCGAGGGCCACCTCCAGGCGCACCGTGTGGCCCATTTCGGACTTCTCGACCACGACCTCGTTGAGGGCGGTCGCCGGGCGCTCGCCCTCGGCGCCGTCGAGCACCGCCTCCAGCCGCATCCGCTCCTCGAGCGTGTAGGACCCGGCGAGGAAGCGCTTGAGCGCCATGCGCACGCCGCTCGGCTCGACCTCGGTCAGGTACCCGAGCTGACCCAGGTTCACGCCGAGGACCGGCACGTCCTCCGGGGCGGCCAGGTCGACGGCCCGCAGCATGGTGCCGTCGCCGCCCAGGCTGAGCACCAGGTCGGTCCCGTTGCAGAAGTCCTCGGGCGCCACGGCCAGGTCGGGCTCGCCCAGGACGGCGGCGTCGTCCTGGTCCACGCGCACCTCGTGGCCTCGTTCGAGGAGCCAGTCGACGGTGGAGCGGGCGAGCTCGCCGGCGCGACCCCGGTGCAGGACCAGACCGAACGTGCTCACGAGCCGGCTCCGGCCGGTGCCGAGCGGGCGACGGCGGCGTCCACCGCGGCGTCGACGAGCGCCCGGGAGTCGGCATGGGACGGGACCGGTTCCCCGGCCACCACCCGCCGGAGGTGCAGGAGGAACTCCGTGTTGCCGTCGGCGCCGTGGAGGGGCGAGACCATCACCCCCATCATGGCCGCACCGGCCAGGCCCGCCGCGCCGACGACGTCGTCCACGGTGCGGCGCCACACCTCGGGGTCCGTGATCACGCCCCGCCCCTTCGCCACCTCCTGGCGACCGGCCTCGAACTGCGGCTTCACCAGCAGCACCAGCCAGCCGCCGGGCACGGTCGAGCGCACGAGCACGTCCATCACCGTGCGGAGGGAGATGAACGACAGGTCGGCGACCACCGCGTCGTAGAGCGGCGCTGCGGTGGGATCGACGTGGCGCAGGTTGGTCCGCTCCACGACCTCGACCCGGGGATCGGCCCGCAGCCTCTCGTGCAGCTGGCCGTGACCCACGTCCAGCGCGGTCACCGTGACGGCGCCGTGCTGCAGCAGGCAGTCGGTGAAGCCACCGGTCGACGCGCCGGCGTCCAGCACCCGCAGGCCGTCCGCGTCCAGGCCGAAGCCCTCGAGCGCGCCGGCGAGCTTCTCGCCGCCGCGCCCCACGAACCGGGGCGGCGGACCGCTCAGCACGAGCGGCTCGCCGGCGTCCACCATGCGTGCCGCCTTGTCCGCCACCACGCCCGACACCAGCACCTGGCCGTCGTCGATCAGCCGCGCCG
>JAEXGP010000262.1 GCA_023450775.1 Actinomycetes bacterium
GTTGCAGGGGATTCCAGCGAGCACCCCCAACGGGATTCGAACCCGTGCCGCCACCTTGAGAGGGTGGTGTCCTAGGCCGCTAGACGATGGGGGCCTATGCCCGGCCGGAGCCGGAGATCTTGTTTCGAGCTGGTTCGGGGGGGAGGACTCGAACCCCCAATAACTGGACCAGAACCAGTTGTGTTGCCGATTACACCACCCCCGAAAGGTGGTGCGCCCGTGAGGGCGCCGGGACACTCTAGCCGAGCACCGCGAACGCCGCGAATCCGTACGGCGCCCTCGGCCGCACGTCACAGCCGGGTCGGGACCTTCGGCAGGTCCGGTCCGACGGAGCGGGAGTACGTTTGGCGCAGACGGACAGAGGAGGTCGAGCCATGGCCGACGCCACCGCATCCGACACGGGCCTGGACCTGGACTGGTCGGGACTCGAGGTCCTGTCCTACGACGAGTGCCGACGCCTGCTGTCCGACGAGTCGGTGGGCCGCGTCGGCTTCGTCCAGGACGGCTCGCCGGTGATCCTGCCCGTGAACTACGTGCTCGTCGGCGGGACCGTGGTGTTCCGTTCCGGGCGGGGCTCCAAGCTGGAGAGCGCGCTGATGAGCCGCCCCGTCTGCGTGGAGATCGACTCCTGGGACGTCATGGAGCACACCGGCTGGAGCGTCCTCGCCAAGGGCATCGCCGAGCACGTCATCGACAGCGACGAGATCGACAAGCTCGAGCAGCTGCCCGTCCGACCGTGGACCCGACCGGACGTCCGTCACGAGTGGATCCGGGTGATGATCGAGGAGCTCAGCGGTCGTCGCATCGTCCGCGACTGACGATCCGCGTCCGGTCGGCGGGCCGACGGGCGGGGAAGAGCCGGCTGGAGGCCTGACGGCCGGGCTCAGCGCGCCGGTGCGTCGAGCACGAAGCCCCGGCCCCGGGCGGCCCGGATGACCAGGCCCAGGTCCTGGCAGCTACGTCGCAGCCGGTAGACGACGGCGTCGATCGCCCGCTCGCTCGGCGCGCCCGTCGGCCACAGTCGCCGGACCAGTTCGCCACGGCTCACCACCCGTCCCGGCCTCTCGAGCAGCACCTCGGCGATCGCCGCCTCCGAGGCGGTCAGCACCGCCGTCCGGTCACCGCGGTGCAGCACCCGCTGCTCGTCGATCCACGACGACTCCTGCGACTGCCGGCGCGCCGTCAGCAGCACCCGCTCCGCCCGCAGCCGGAGGTCGGACGGGTCGCACGGGACCCTGACCCAGTCCTCGTCGGTCCCGAGGTCCGCCGGCGGGCGTACGTCGCCCGGCACCAGGAGCAGCCGGGGGACGCCGGCGCGGGCGAGCGCGCCCCGCAGCGCTGCCTGGGCGGGCCAGTCGACCAGCTCGACACCCGCGGGGACGACCGCCTCGAGCTCGGGGACACGCCCCACCTCGGTGCGCCCTGCCGGGACCGTCGTCATGGCATGAAGGGTATGAAGAAAAGATCAAGAGAACATCAGGAGAAGTGTTGCGAGTCCGTGAACAGCGGCGCACAGGCTGTCCCCGGACGCGGAACGACCCCGCCGGATCGGCGGGGTCGTTCACTTGCCCGAGCTCCGGGCGACCGTGAACCGGGGCGGGGTCACGGTCGCCCGGGAGCGATCATCAGGCGTTCGCACGCTCCATGAACGCCTCGCCGGTGTTGTAACCGGTCTCGGCGTGCTCGGCGACGTCCAGGCCGGTGGCCTCGACCTCTTCCGAGACCCGGATGCCGATCGTGGCCTTGAGGGCCAGCAGGATCAGGGCCGTCACGATGCCCGAGTAGACGATGGTGACGCCGTTGGCGATCGCCTGCTCGAGGAGCAGGTCGATGCCGCCGCCGTAGAACAGGCCGCTCATGTGCTCGGCACCGAAGTACTCGGCGTCGGCGAACAGACCGATCATCAGCGAGCCGACCAGACCGCCGACGAAGTGGACACCCACCACGTCGAGGGCGTCGTCGTAGCCCGCCTTGAACTTGAGCTGGACGGCGAAGCAGCAGATGACGCCGGCGGCGAGACCGATCCAGATCGACGACATCGACGAGACGAAGCCGCACGCCGGGGTGATGGCGACGAGGCCGGCGACGATGCCCGAGGCAGCGCCGAGGTTCGTGAAGTGGCCGTCCTTGATCCGCTCGATGACGGCCCAGGCGAGACCGGCGGCAGCGGCGGCGAGGAACGTGTTCATGAAGGCCTGGACGGCGACGCCGTTGGCGGCGAGGGCCGAACCGGCGTTGAAGCCGAACCAACCGAACCAGAGGATGCCGGTCCCGATCATCACGAGCGGCATGGAGTGCGGCGGGTGACCCTCACCGGGCCAGCCCTTGCGCTTGCCGAGGATGAGGACCGCCACGAGCGCCGCGACGCCGGCGTTCACGTGGATCGCGGTGCCGCCGGCGAAGTCGAGCGACCCACGCACGCCCAGCCAGCCTCCGTAGACCCACTTGAACACCGGGGCGAACACCAGGAGCATCCACACCGGGGCGAAGATCGCCCACGCCGAGAACTTCATGCGGTCCGCCACGGCGCCGGAGATCAGCGCCGGGGTGATCACCGCGAACATCCCGAGGAAGGCGATCGTCAGCAGGGTGCTGACGTTCTCCGGCGACGAGAGGTCGAGGTTCCCGAGGAAGGCGGCGTCGAAGCCGCCGAACCAACCGGCGCTGGCGTCACCACCGGCGATCGAGTAGCCGATCACCACCCACAAGATCGGGATGATGAGCAGACACCAGAAGTTCATCATCAGCATGTTGAGCACATTGCGGCTCCGGTCCATGCCTCCGTAGAAGAAGGCGAGACCCGGAGTCATGAACAGTACGAGTGCTGCCGAGATGAGCACCCAACCGTCCGCCGAGAATTCAGCTGCCATTGGCCCTTTCCGTTCCTGTTCTGGGGGGCGTGCGCTGGGGCTGCACGCCGTCGCCGGGCGGCGACGTGCGCACTCTGCTGTGGAGATGTTTCGGCCGTGTTTCACAGTCGATGCGAGGTCGTGAAGGGACCGGTTACGGAACGGCAAGGTGCCCGGTCACGTCCTGATCGGCGTCGCGACCTCTCTCCCGCTCCGGTTCGTCGAAACACCGACGCGCGAGAGCCCGACGTCGGGACAGGCGTCGCGCCCGGGCGCGAGGCTGTCCGCATGTGCCGGAACATCACCACGCTCAGAGGCCTGGAACCCGCTGCGACGCCCGAGGAGATCGAGGCCGCGGCCCGTCAGTACGTGCGCAAGGTGAGCGGCGTGCAGTCCACCTCCGCGGCCACCGAGGCGGCGTTCGAGAAGGCCGTGCGCAAGGTCACCGCCGCCACCACCGAGCTGCTCGACCAGCTGCCCGCTCGCAAGGTGCCGCCGAAGACCGAGCCCCCGCTGCGTCGCATCGCCCGCCGCACCGCCTGATCGGTCCGTCGGAGCCGGTCGGTTCGCCGGAGCCGCTCAGTCCTTGAGGCCGGGGTGGCGGCCGGCGAGCACCGGCACGAGCAGCTGCTTGGGCACCAGGCCGACGAGCGCGGCCGCAGCCCGGTTGGCCGGTCCCGGGATGGCGACCGGCTTGCCCGCGGCCATGGCGTCCACGCCGGTGCGGGCCACCGCCTCGGCCGTCTCCCACATGAACGACGGCAGCGACGCCTCGGCGTCCTCCTGCGAGATGCCGGCCGCCTCGCCGAAGCCGGTGTGCACCGGCCCCGGGCACAGGGTCGTCGCGGTCACGCCCGTGCCGCGGAGCTCGCCGCCCATGGAGCGCGTGTAGGAGAGCACGAACGACTTGCCCGCGCCGTAGCCGGCCTGGCCGGGCAGCGGCTGGAAGGCCGCGGTCGATGCCACGTTGAGCACGGCGCCCACGCCGCGCTCGACCATGCCCGGCAGGAACCGGCTGCACAGGTCGACCACCGCCACCACGTCGACCTCGACCATGTTGATCTCGGCCTCGGGATCGCTGCGGTGCACGGGGCCCATGGTCGACAGCCCGGCGTTGTTCACGAGGATGCTGACGACCTTGCCGTTGGCGGCCACCCGATCGGGGATGGCGGCCCGGCTCTCGCGGTCGGACAGGTCGGCGGCGACCACGTCAGCGAGCACGCCGGTGGCCGCGAGCTCCTCGGCCAGGTCGCGGAGCTTGGCCTCGCTGCGGGCGACGAGCGTGACGTTCTGGCCGCGCTTGGCCAGCTCCCGTGCGATCTCGACCCCGATGCCGGACGACGCTCCGGTGACGAGAGCGGTGCGGTCCGGAGCGGGGATCGGCAGTGCCATGGGTGGACGCTACCGCCCCATCGGCGGCGTGGGGAGGGGTGGGAAGTAGCGTGGCCGCCCCATGGGCGACGAGTCGGATCCGGGCGCCGGCGCGCCGCCGGACGTGGTGGCGATCGACGCGCTGCGCCCCGATCCCGAGACCCTGGAGCGGCTGGCGGAACGACTGTCCGAGGGCCACCTCGTGGCCTTCCCCACCGAGACCGTCTACGGCCTGGGCGCGGCGGTCGACCGGCCCGACGCGCTGCGGCGGATCTTCGAGGTGAAGGGCCGCCCGGCCACCGATCCGCTGATCGTCCACGTGGCCGACGTCGACGCGCTCGCCGGGATCGTCGACGCCGTCCCCGTGCGGGCCCGCGACCTGGCCCGGGCGTTCTGGCCCGGTCCGCTGACGATGGTGCTGCCCCGCGGTCGACTCGTGGGCGACGAGGTCACCGCCGGCGGCCGGTCCGTGGGCGTGCGGGTGCCCGCCCATCCGGTGGCCGAGGGGCTGATCCGGGCGCTCGGCGGCGGCATCGCCGCGCCGTCGGCCAACCGCTTCGGCCGCATCAGCCCGACGACCGCCCAGCACGTGGTCGACGAGCTGGGCCCGTGGCTCGCTGCGGGCGATGCCGTGGTCGACGGCGGGCCGACCCCGCTCGGCATCGAGTCCACGGTCGTGGACCTCACCGGCGGCACGCCCTCGGTCCTGCGCCACGGCGGCGTGCCGGTGGAGGACCTGGAGGAGGTGCTCGGCGACCTGCACGCGCCCGAGCGCCGGGTCGTGGCGGACGACGAGGCCAGCGCCTCGCCGGGCGCGCTGCTGCGCCACTACGCACCCGACACGCCGCTGGCGCTGGTGGAGGGCGACCGTGCCCTGGCCGACGAGCTGGTGGGCGCGCTGGGGGAGCGGGGTGTCGACGCTGCCGTGCTCGAGCTGCCCGCGGATCCGATGGAGGTGGCCGCCGGCCTGTACCGGACGCTGCGGGAGGCCGACGCAGGCCCCTCCGACCTGCTGCTCGCCGTGGCGCTGGCGCCCGCGGGACTGGGTCGAGGCGTCAACGACCGCCTCTACCGGGCGTCCCACGGCCGGGTGGTGACCGACTCGGGCGCCGGGACCGTGGACCGGCTCGTGCTCGTGGCGCGAGCATGACTCCCGGACCGGTCAGGCGCCGGGCCAGAGCAACCGGCGAGGGGTCGGGTGGGGTCGCTCCCTCCGTCGTCGAGGGTGCTCGGGGGATCCCGATGGGCGAGGTGAGATCAGCACGCACGAGGACGACCGACGTCGCCGCGCGCCGCGTCCCGTTCCGTGCGCTGCTCGCCCTGGTCCTGGCCCTGGCGTCGCTCGCGATCGCCTGCGCGCCGACGACCACCGAGCTCAGCTCCGACGACCCCGACGGGTATCCCGAGCAGTCGCCCGACGGCTACCCGGCGCCGCAGGTGATGGCCGAGGTCACCCTGCCCGACGGCTCGGTCGCCAGCGTGCCCCAGCCGGTCGTGCCCGAGACGACCATCCCGTCCGCCGCCGTCACCACCCCGGCCGCGCTCCCACGCGTGCCCACGACCGTGGTCACCGCGGCCGACGACCGGGCGGTGCAGCAGCTGACGAACGCGGCGGCCATCCAGGCCGCGGGCCGGGCGCTCGGGCTGCTGCGCTTCGACTGGCGCCTGATCCTGCCGGGCTGGCAGATCCGCTTCCTGCCGGGGCGATCGGGCATCCGCGGCGCGACCTACCCGGACCGCAAGGTCATCGAGATCTACGTCCGCTCGAGCGACGGCCCCGACGACCTCGCCCACGTGGTGGCCCACGAACTGGGCCACGCCCTGGACGTCACCCGCCTGGACGACGCCGATCGCCAGGTCTGGCGGGCCACCCGGGGCATCAACCCGAACGCCGCCTGGTTCCCGTCGGGATCGGGCGCACCGGACTACTCCACCCCGGCCGGGGACTGGGCCGAGAGCTTCGCCCACTGGCAGGTGGGTTCGGGCTGGTACTCCAAGCTGGGCAAGCCGCCCGACGCAGCCCAGATCGCCGTGCTCGCGCGCCTCGCGGGGCTCGGCTGAATGCGGGTCCCGGTACACTCACCTCTGTCCCGTCCGAACGACGTCGGGACCACTCTGTCGGACGACGCGGGGCTCTCGAGGTGACGGAACAGACCACGGCCGCTCGAAGTGGGACGAGCGGCGCGGACCCGGGGAGGCCCTCCATGCTCAAGGGCCTCATCAAGGCGTGCCGGCCCAAGCAGTGGGCCAAGAACGTCCTGGTGTTCGTCGCCCCTGCCGCCGCCGGCGTGCTGGACGACGCCTACTACGTCAAGCACACCCTCGCCGGCTTCGTGGCCTTCTGCCTGGTGTCCTCCGCGACCTACCTGCTGAACGACACGCTCGACGTCGAGTCCGACCGCCAGCACCCCACCAAGTGCCGGCGCCCGATCGCCTCCGGGGCGGTCCCGATCCCCGTCGCGCTCGTGACCGCGCTCGTCCTGGCCGTCGCGGGCTGCGCGGTCGCCGCGTTCATCAGCTGGCAGCTGCTCGCGGTCGTCGCCGGCTACGCGACCCTCACCACCTGCTACTCGGCGTTCCTGAAGCAGGTGCCGATCCTGGACCTGGTCATCCTGTCCGCCGGCTTCATCCTCCGGCTGCTCGGCGGTGCGTACGCGGCCGGCGTCGAGGTGTCCGAGTGGTTCCTGCTCGTGTCGCTGTTCGGCTCGATGTTCATCGCGTCGGCCAAGCGCTACGCGGAGAAGCGTGAGCTGGGCGACCGGGCGGCCGAGCTGCGCCCGACGCTGGGCGAGTACAGCTACGAGTTCCTGGCGCTGGTCCGCACCTCCGCCGTCGCCGCGGTGACCATGTCGTACTGCCTGTGGGCGGTCGAGCGGGCGCAGCTGCACGGCGGTGAGGCCACGCCGTGGATCCAGCTGTCGATCATCCCGTTCGTCATCGCCATCCTCCGCTACGCACTGCTCGTGGACCAGGGTCACGGCTCGGCGCCCGAAGAGGTCTTCGCCGAGGACCGGATGATGCAGGTCATGGGCGTCATGCTGGTGGTCTTCCTCTTCCTGGGGCTGTACCTGTGACCGATCTCGCCACGCCCGGCCGCACCGCCGGCCACCCGGAGCTGCTGCGCGGCTGGGGTCGCACGACTCCCGCCCGTTCCACCGTGATCGCGCCCGAGGCCGACGACGCCGTCCGCGACGTCGTCCTGTCCGCCGGGGCCGACGGCGTGGTGGCCCGGGGACTCGGCCGCTCCTACGGCGACCCGGCCCAGAACGCCGGCGGCGTGGTGCTGGACGGGACCGCCCGCTCGGGCCTCGTCGACCTGGATCTGCGGACCGGCGTGGCCCGGATCCTGGCCGGCACCAGCCTGGACGACCTGATGAGCTGGCTCGTGCCGCTGGGCTGGTTCGTGCCGGTCACGCCGGGCACGCGGATCGTGACCGTGGGCGGCGCCATCGCGTCGGACATCCACGGGAAGAACCACCACAAGAAGGGCTCGTGGTGCAACCACGTGCTGAGCCTGCGGCTGGTCGACGGCACCGGCGAGGTCCGGGACATCAACCCGAGCGACGACCCCGACCTGTTCTGGGCCACGGCCGGCGGCATGGGCCTCACCGGCATCATCCTGGACGCCACAGTGCAGCTGACGCCGATCGGCTCGAGCCAGCTGCTGGTCGACTCCGACCGGGCCGCGGACCTGGACGAGGTCATGGCGCTCATGGTCGACGGCGACGACGACTACGACTACTCGGTCGCCTGGATCGACGTCATGGCCAAGGGCAAGCACCTGGGGCGCTCCGTGCTCGACCGCGGCCGCTTCGCCACCCGCGAGGAGGTGCTGGCCAGCGGCAACTCCCGGCCCAACGACTACTCGGCACACATGCTGCCGTCGCTGCCCGACGTGTTCCCGTCCGGGCTGGTCAACCGCCTGACGGTCAAGGCGTTCAACGAGCTCTGGTTCCGCAAGGCTCCGGTGCGGCGTCGCGACGCCCTGATGGGCATCGAGAAGTTCTTCCACCCGCTCGACATGGTCGCCGACTGGAACCGCGTCTACGGCCAGCGCGGCTTCATCCAGTGGCAGTACGTGGTGCCCGACGAGGCGAGCGACTTCGTCCGGCGCTCGCTCGAGCGCATCTCCGGTGCCGGCCTGCCGTCGTTCCTGTCCGTCCTCAAGCGGATGGGCCCGGGCAACCAGGGGCACCTGAGCTTCCCGATCTCGGGCTGGACGCTGACGATCGACATCCCGGTCGCCGCCGGGCTCGAGGAGCTGTTCGACGAGCTCGACCGCGAGGTCGCGGACGTGGGCGGCCGGCTGTACCTGGCCAAGGACAGCCGCCTGGACCCGCGGCTGCTGCCCGAGATGTACCCCCGCCTCCGTGAGTGGCAGGAGATCCAGCGCGAGGCCGATCCCGAGCGCCGGTTCCGCAGCGATCTCGGCCGCCGCCTCGGCCTGATCTGATCTCGAACGCCGTCGGCTTCGTCCTGCAGGGAGCACCCGTTCGGTGCTCCCTGCAGGACAAAGCGCTGGACGCGACGGGGGCCGGCGCCGCAGCGCCGGCCCCCGAGGGACGTGCGATGACGACGGGCGTCAGCCGCCCACGTCCGCCTTGTAGTGGTCGAGCGCCGTCTGGAAGTCCGTGTTCGCCTTCTCGATCGCCTCGGACACGCCGACGCCGTTGAACGCCACGCTGTCGAGCGACGCCCGGGTGATGGCGCGGAACTCGTTGAACGGACCGATGACCGGACCCGGGAAGTCGGGGTTCAGGTTCTTCAGACCCTGGTAGGCGGTGTTCAGCCACTTGCCCTTGGTGGTCGTCGTGAACTCCTTCTGCAGCGTCGGGTCGTCCTGCGCCGACTTCAGCACCGGCAGGTACGAGCCCTGCAGCGTCCACGTGACCTGGTTGGGCGTCTCCAGGAAGTACTTCATGAACTCCCAGGCCGCCGGCACGCCGAGCTTGTCGTCGGTCTTGACCATGTACCAGGCCGAGCCGCCGATCTGACCCTGGCCGGCCTCCTTCAGACCGGGCTGCAGCGCCACGTCGATGTCCAGGCCGGTGTTGATCGTGGCGTCGATGCCGACGTCATCGAGCTGGTCGGTGGACACCGAGCCCTCGAGCAGCGCCGCCACCGTGCTGATCGCCGTGGAGGTCTGGATGAGCATGGCCGAGGTCTTGGCGTTGAGCGCCAGGTACTCGTCCACGCCGGTGGTCGAGCTGGGGATGGCGGTGGCGAGCCCGTCGTCGAGCATGCCCTTGAACCACTCGTAGATCTCGGTGGTGTCGGGCTGGTCCAGCTCGGACTTGTCCGCCAGGCCGTCACGGCCGTTGTTGTTGTTGACCAGCGGCTTGTCCGCACCGGTCAGCCAGTTCTCCAGGAACCAGGAGTCGACCTTGATCACGAGCGGCGTCTTGAGGCCCGGGACGTTGGCGGCCTTGATCTTCTCGGCGGTGGCCCGCAGCTCGTCGATCGTCTGCGGGAACGTGGTCGTGTCCACGCCGGCCTGGTCGAGGATGGCCTTGTTCACGTAGAGCACGGGCATGGACACGCTGAACGCGCCGGGCCAGAGCACGTCGTCGACCGTGTAGGCCGAGGTGACCGCGGGCAGCACGTCGTCGTAGGTGGTGTCGGAGCCGGGGTCGGCCTTCTGGCACGAGGCGGCCGGCACGACCACGCCCGAGTCGATCATGAACTGCGTGGTGGTGTCCTCGGTGAGGATCAGGTCGGGGAGCGAGGACGGGTTGGCGAGGGCGTCCTGGAACTTCTTGAGCAGCTCCTCGTAGGTGCCCTGGCCCTGGACCTCGACCTTGACCTTGTCCTGGCTCGCGTTGAAGCCGTCGGCGATCTGCTGGAGCGTGGACGCCTGCAGGCCCTGGTACGCATGCCAGACGGTGATCGACGCCGGCGCCGTGGCCGACTCGACCTCCTTGACCGGGCAGTCGTCCGCGTTGACCACGCCGGACGCGTCGCCGCCGCCACCGCCGTCGGAGTCGCCCGAGCCGCCGTCGTCGCCGCCGCAGGCGGCCGCGACCAGCGCGAACGCGGCGACCACGCCGACCAACCACCACGCTCGGGGACGACGGCGTGCCGTGCGGCCCTCCTTCATGACATGGCCCATGGATGCACTCGCTTTCTGGAGGATCGCGCCAGCCGGGGCGCGACCGGGGGTCGTCGCCGTCGCTCAGCCCTTGACCGCGCCGGCGGTCAGGCCCCTCACGATCTGGCGTTGGAACAGGATCAGCAGCACGACCAGCGGCAGCGCGGCGATGACCGCGGCCGCGAACCCGATGTTGAGCTGGTCGACGCGGTCGTTGGCGATGCTGCGCAGCGCGATCTGCACGGTCTGCCAGTTGTCCTCGGTGGTGGCGAAGCGGGGCCACACGTACTGGTTCCAGGCGCCGAGGAACGAGATCACCACGAAGCTGCCGATGATCGGCCGGGTGAGCGGCACGGCCACTCGGAACAGGAACCGCAGGTGGCCGTAGCCGTCCAGCGTGGCGGCGTCGCGCAGGTCGCCGGGGATGCCGAGGAACCCCTGGCGGATGAGGAAGATGCCGAACGCGGTGGCCAGGAACGGCAGCGACAGGCCCTGGACCGAGTTGAGCATGCTCAGGTCCCGGACCGTCTGGAGGTTGGCGATCAGCGTGACCTCGATCGGCAGCAGCAGCGTGGCCACGACCAGGGCGAACATGAGGCGCTTGAGCGGGAACTCGAGGAACGCGAACGCGTAGGCGGCCAGCACCGACGTGAGCAGCTGCGCGATCACGATCACGAGCGTGACCACGAACGACAGCGTCATGGAGCGACCCAGGTCGGCCTCGGTGAAGGCCTCGGTGAACGCGCTCCACTCCAGGGCGACCGGGTGCAGCGGCTGGCCCTGCGCCACGTACTGGAGGGGGTCCGAGACCGCCCGCAGCAGCAGCATGTAGACCGGGAAGAGGACGACGACCGCCAGCAGGGTCAGGACCAGGTACCAACCGGCGGCGGCCCAACGCGACCGTCCGGTGGCGCCCGAGCCGGCGTCACCCTGGGCCGGGTGCTCGGTGCCGACGAGCTCGGTGGTGGCGTCAGTCGCCATAGTGCACCCGCCTGGACAGGAGTGAGTACTGCACGAGCGCGACCGCGCCCGTCAGGAAGAACAGCCCGATGGACAACCCCGCTCGTTCGTGGAGCGGGCGGATGCCCTTGGGGTCCGCGATCTTGAACAGCAGCGTCTCGGTGGCCCCGGCAGGACCGCCGCCGGTCAGCACCTCGATCTGGGCGTAGGCCTGCAGCGCGGTGATCACCAGCACGATGGCCAGGAAGAGCAGCGCGGGTGAGATGAGCGGCACCGTGATGCGGAAGAAGCGGCGCACGGCGCCGAACCCGTCGAGCGTGGCGGCCTCGTTGAGCTCGTCGGGGACCGCCTGCAGCGCGGCGAGCACGATGATGAACGTGAGGCCCAGGTTCTGCCAGACCGAGCTGAGCGCGACCGAGAACATGGCGGACTGCGGTTGGTCCAGGCTCAGCCAGGACACGTCCTTGAAGTAGCCGACCTGCGGGTTGACCAGCGTGAAGAACACGACGGATGCGACGGCGACCGACGACGCCACCGTGGACGAGAAGATGGCCTGGAACACCTTGATGCCCTTGAGCTTGCGGTGCGCCGCCACGGCCAGCAGCACCCCGAGCACGAGGCCGAGCGGGACGCTGTAGAGCATGAACTGGGCGGAGTGCCCGAGGCCGGAGGTGAACTCGCTGCTGGTCAGCGTGTCGCGCAGCTGGCCGAAGCCGACGTAGGTGGGCGCCTTGTTGAGGAACCGGGGCTGGCGGTGCACCGAGTCCGAGAACAGCTTGTAGAGCGGGTAGTAGGCGAAGACCGCGAACACGATCAGCGCCGGCGCCAGGAACAGGTACCCGAGCAGTGCGTCCTTGACCCGCCGGCCCTTGGAGCGGGTGCGCGAGCCGAGCGGCACCGCGATCGGGTCACCGTCGTCCGCACGCACCTCGGTCACGGGCAGGTCCGTCAATTGAGGCGCTCCGTGGAGTCCGGGTCGAACAGGTGCACGCCCGACGGCTCGGCGGCCAGCGGCACGTGCTCGCCGACGGCGACCGCGGGCGACTCGGTGGGCTGGCGGATGACGACGAGCGACTCGCCGACCTTGACCACCACGTGGCGCTCGTGGCCGAGCAGCTCGACGTTCTCGACCACGCCGTCCAGCGTTGCCGGACCGTCGCCCACGCGGAGGTGCTCGGAGCGGATGCCCACGATCACCTGTGCGCCCTCGCCGGCCGAGCCGGCGTCGGCCGCCTGCACTGCGCCGTGGCCCGTGGTGACGACCGGTTGGCCGCCCACGAACGTGAGCGTGCCGCTGAGGGTGTTCATGGGCGGGCTGCCCACGAAGCCGGCGACGAAGAGGTTCGCCGGCCGGTCATAGACCGCCTGGGGCGGACCGACCTGCTGGAGCTTGCCCCGGTTGATGATCGCGATGCGGTCCGCCATGGTCATGGCCTCGACCTGGTCGTGGGTCACGTAGACGATCGTCGTCCCGAGGCGGCGGTGCATCTCGACGAGCTCCAGGCGCGTCTGGGTGCGGAGCTTGGCGTCCAGGTTGGAGAGCGGCTCGTCCATGAGGAACACCTCGGGACGGCGGACGATGGCCCGGGCCAGGGCGACCCGCTGGCGCTGACCGCCCGACAGCTCGCCGGGCTTGCGGCCGAGGTACTCGGTGAGGTCGAGCGCCCGGGCCGCCTCCTGGACCCTGGCGTTGCGCTCCTCGGCGCTGACCTTGGCCGCCTTGTTGGCCACGAGCGGCGACTCGATGTTCTTGCGAACCGTCATGTGCGGGTACAGCGCGTAGCTCTGGAACACCATGGCGATGTCCCGCTCCCGGGGCGGCACGTGGTTGACCACGCGGTCGCCGATGGTGAGCAGGCCGGAGGTGATCTCCTCCAGGCCGGCGATCATGCGCAGGGCCGTGGACTTCCCACAGCCCGACGGGCCGAGCAGGACCATGAACTCGCCGTCGGTGATCTCCAACGACAGGGAGTCGACGGCGGTGACGTCGCCGTAGGACTTGGTCACCTGGGCGAATGTGACACCGCTCATCGTGGATGCACCTGTTCGTCTGCCGGTCGTCCGGGTCGTTGTCGGCCGGCACCGGCGAGCTGGTGCCGTGGTGGGTCCCGTCCCGGCGGCACAATACGCCGCCGCGGCGCGTGGGACGGACCACTGGGGCCGCATGGTCCGTGGCCCCGGAACCGGCTGGGCGGCGGGCGGCCGGGGTGATCGCCCTGCCCCTCATGCGGCGCGGGGCAGCGCCGGCGGGTCCAGGCGCTCGAGCACCTCGTGGACCCGGTCCGCCGTCTCGGTGGCGCCCGCCCGCCGGAGCAGGCCGACGGCCCGCAGCGGGGGAGGGAAGGAGTCCACCATCCAGCGGGCGAACATGGTGGCGTCCATCCAGTCGGCCTCCTCGGGGTCGAGGTCGGGCGCGGCCATCCGGCCGATGGCGGCGGCGCGGCGGAGGTCGTCCCAGTCGGCCTCGTCCGCGAGGCGCTGCATGGACGCGGCGATCGCCTCCGGCGACGGCGGCAGGCCACGGGCGGCGCGACGGTCCTCGCTGCTCCACGGTGCACCGCCGGGATCCTCGTGCGCGTGCGCGGCGTCGGCCCACGTGGGCACCTGGTGGCCGTCCCAGCGCCGCAGCAGCTCGTGCAGCCACATGCGAGCCACGAGCTCGGTGAGCGGCGGTGGTTCGCCAGGGGCCGGGAGCCCGAGCGACCGGTGCAGCGCGTCGATCAGGATGCCGCGGGCCGGTCGGCGCTCCTCGGGCGGCGGCTGCTCGTGGTCGTGGATGCGCGAGTGGATCTGGCCGTCGGCCGTGACCAGGACGTCGACCCGGGCGGTCTCGCCGTCGTCCGACCGCTCGGGAGGATCGAGCGGCACGTCGGTGGGTGGGCGGCTGGGACCGGACGTGGCCTCGAACGCGAGCCCCACGAGGATGCTGCGCTCGGGTGCGTCCAGGCAGAAGAGACCGGCGCCGCCGCAGCGGGGATCGGGTGGCACCTCCCGCACGCCGAACAGCAGGTGGCGCGGGCCGTCGGGCTGGATGGCGACCATGGTGCCCGGCGGCAGGCCGGCCATGACCGCCAGCACGGACTCGACGCGTTCGGCGGTGAGCTCGATGCCCTCGCCGGGCAGCGCCCACGCGCGACGGCGGGCAGCGCGGGCCGTTCTGGCGGCGCGGGACGCGACGGACGCGGCGCGCCGGGACGGACGGGACGAGCGGGATCGGGACGACATGGTTCCTCCACGGCGGGCCACGGGGGCACGGCGCCGGATGGTGCACCCCGTGGGTGCGGGAGGAACCCGGTGACGGCGGGTCCGACCGGCTGCGACCCGGAGGGCCGCAGCGACGTGGCGTCAGTCTGGCACGGGACGGTGACAGCTGTCGGCGGCACGGGCCGCGACCGGCCAGCGGCGTAGCACGAGCTGGCGGGCCATCCGGGCGTCGGATGCGACGTAGTCACGGACCTGGTCCTGGTGGAGCAGGTGCAGCCGATCGCGTTCGACCTCGACGGGTGCGAGCCCGACCAGGCGCGCCAGCGGCTTGAGGCCGCACGGCAGGCCGAGACCCCGACCGACGTCGGCCCGGTAGAGGCGGTACCCGTCGAGGTGGTCGTGGTGGTGCCAGCGACCCCGGAACGCCTCGGGCTCGAACGCCATCAGCGGCTCCTGCCAGAGCTCGAGGCCGAGCTCCACACCCACCACCCCGGCGCGGTGGGCCAGGAACGGGAGGTCGAAACCGGCGCCGTTCCAAGTGACCACGACCCCCGGCGGGAGCGAGGCGAGCAGCTGGTCGGTCCGCGTGAGGATGGACGACTCGTCCCCGAGCAGGACGTGGTCCCGGTCGGGCGTGGCGACGGCGACCGCGACGACGGGGGAGACCGCCGGGTCGAGCCCGTCGACCGACGTGTCGGTCTCGATGTCCAAGCCGTACAGGGGGAGGTGCGGGCCCGGCGGGGACGTCGGCGCCGCGAGGGGCGGGGGCGACGGCTGGAGCTGCAGGACCACGTGGCGATCGTACGCACGGCCACCGACAGTCGGATGGGAGCGGGTACCGTCCGGCCGTGTCCGCTGCCGCCGGGGCGACCGGTGCCTGCATCTTCTGCGACATCGTCGCCGGCACCGCCCCCGCGCAGATCGTCCACTCCGACGACGTGGCGGTGGCGTTCCTGGACCGCACGCCGCTGTTCCCCGGTCACACGCTGGTCGTGCCGCGTGCGCACGTGGTGACGCTCGCGGATCTGCCGATCGAGCTCGTCGGCCCGTACTTCGAGCGCGTGCAGGCGGCGGCCCGGGCCGTGCAGGCGGGCATGGCCTCGGCCGGCACCTTCGTGGCCATGAACAACACGGTGTCCCAGTCGGTCGCGCACCTCCACACCCACGTGGTGCCCCGGAACCCGAAGGACGGCCTCAAGGGCTTCTTCTGGCCGCGCCGCAAGTACGCGGACGACGCGGAGATGGCCGAGGCCGCGCGACGCGTCCGTGACGCGTGGGTCTGACCGACCCGGCAACGCGTCCTGGGGTGACTGGCGGGCGCCGGTAGGCTGGAGCGTCCCCCGAACGGAGCCCGAGCACGCGTGTCACGCCACCTGATCACCAGCGCCCTGCCGTACATCAACGGGGTCAAGCACCTCGGCAACCTGGTCGGGTCGATGCTCCCGTCCGACGTGTACGCGCGGTACCTGCGCGCCGCGGACCACGAGGTGCTGTTCATCTGCGCCACCGACGAGCACGGCACGCCCGCCGAGCTGGCCGCTCGCGAGGTGGGTCTCGACGTCGCCGAGTTCTGCGCCCAGCAGCACGAGGTGCAGAAGGACCTCTGCGAGCGGTTCGAGCTGAGCTTCGACCACTTCGGCCGCACGTCCCGTCCGCAGAACCATCGGCTCACGGACCACTTCGCCCGCCGGCTGAAGGCCGAGGGGTTCACCGAGGTCCGCACCACCGAGCAGGTGTACTCGGTGGCCGACGGCCGCTTCCTGCCCGACCGCTACGTGGTGGGCACGTGCCCCAACTGCGGCTACGACCGGGCCCGCGGCGACCAGTGCGAGAACTGCGGCAAGCAGCTGGAACCGACCGACCTCATCGAGCCGCGCAGCGCCATCTCGGGGTCCACGCACCTGGAGATCCGATCCAGCTCCCACGTGTTCCTCCTGCAGTCGCAGCTCGCGGACCGCATCCGGGCGTGGATCGACACCAAGACCGACTGGCCGCAGCTCACCCGCTCGATCGCGTACAAGTGGCTCGACGAGGGGCTCGAGGACCGGGGCATCACCCGCGACCTGGACTGGGGCATCCCGGTCGACCCGGACGACTTCCCCGAGGTGGCCGGCAAGGTCTGGTACGTCTGGTTCGATGCCCCGATCGGCTACCTGGGGGCCACGCGCGAGTGGGCCGACGATCGGACCACGCCCGAGCAGGCCGGCGCGCTGTTCGACAGCTGGTGGCGCACCGAGCACGGCGCGGCCGACGTCACGTACACGGAGTTCATGGGCAAGGACAACGTGCCCTTCCACACGCTGTCGTTCCCGGCGACGATCCTGGGCTCCGGCGAGGACTGGAAGCTGGTCGACCGGCTGAAGTCGTTCAACTGGCTGACGTACTACGGCGGCAAGTTCTCCACTTCTGAGCACCGCGGCGTGTTCATGTCCGACGCGCTCGAGCTGCTGCCCGCCGACTACTGGCGCTGGTACCTGATGGCCAACGCTCCCGAGTCGGACGACACGAGCTTCACCTGGGACCTGTTCGGCGACGCGGTCAACAAGGACCTGGTCGGCACGTTCGGCAACTTCGTCAACCGGACCGTCACCCAGGTGGTCCGGCACTTCGGGGAGCAGGTGCCCGAGGGCGGGGAGCCGGGCGACGAGGAGGCCGAGCTGGCCGAGCGGGTGGAGGCCCGCCTGACCGAGTACGTCGGCCACCTGGGCGCCTTGGAGTTCCGCAAGGCGGCCGCCGCGCTGCGGGCGCTGTGGGCCGAGGGCAACGTCTACCTGGAGAGCCGGGAGCCGTGGAAGACGGTGAAGACCGACCGCGACCGCACGGCCTGCACCCTGCGCACCGCGCTGGGGCTGGTGCTCGTGCACTCGGTGGCCTCCGGTCCGTTCGTGCCCGTCACCGCCGCCCGGCTGCGGGCCGCGTTCCCCGAGGTCGTCGACGTGCCGCTCTGCCTGGACAGCGGGCTGGGGGCGGCCGCCACCGAGGTGCTGCGCCCGGGCTCGGTGCTGGTCCCGCCGCCGCTGCTGTTCCGCAAGCTCGACGCCGAGGAGCTCGAGGGCTGGGAGCGGCGCTTCGGCGGGGCGGAGACGGCACCGGCGGACGCCTCGGAGGCCGTCCCCGAGGGGTGAGAGACCCCACACGGGTCCTGGCACGCGCAAGGATGACGCCGTGAGATCGTTCCTGGGCCGGATGCGCACGCAGTCGGTACGCGTGCTGATGCTGGCCGGACTGCTGCTCCTGAGCGGGGCGGCGATCGGCCTGGCGGCGGCGTACCCGCTCACGTTCATCAGCTTCGACGAGTCCTCGGCGACGAACCTGGACCAGGCCCGCCTGGCCGGGCAGGTGGACGTCGACCAGGCGCTGGTCGCACTCGACGACCTGCCAAAGGGCTGGGAGCCCGGTGACGCCGCGCTGGGTCCCTTCGGCATCCTCAACAGCGACTTCTGCGGCGAGCAGGTCAGCACGCCCACGCCGCTGTCCGAGGTCCACACCGCCGTGTTCCGGAACCCCACCAACGACTCGGTGGTGATCGCCCAGGCGCTGCACGTGGACAAGTGGCAGTCGGCCCGGACGTACCTGAACGACGTCGAGGACGCACTCGGCGAGTGCGACCGGTTCTACCGGAACGGCCCCACGGGCCGGACCAAGATCGACATCAAGGACGCCTCCGAGGCGCCGCTGATCGCGGACGACTTCGTGGCCGCGACCTACGTGGACGAGAACGGCGAGGGCGCGCAGGAGTGGGCGATCTTCGCCGTCGGCGACGTGATCATCTCGGTCCTGCACTCCGGCCCCACCCGGCCCGAGCCGCCGTTCCTCAACGACGTGATCGAGAACGTGCTGGCCCGGATCGACCCGGCCGACTTCGCGCCGGGCGGCATCACGCCCGACACCGCGCTCGACGCGCCCGCCGACGGCACGCCGGGCACGATCGACAGCGGCGCGGCGGACGAGACCGAGGGTGGCGCGGGCGACCAGGTGCCCGCGGACCCCGGCGTGACCACCTCGATCGTCACCGACGGCGGGGACTGAGCCCGTGCGCCGGGCCGGGTCGTGAGCGGCCCCGCCGAACTGCTCGAGTCGCTGCGGCGGGACCTCGTCGCGGAGCAGGCCGCGCTCGCCGCCGTCGTCGACCCGCTCACGGTCGAGCAGCTGTCGCTGCCGACGCCCGCCGAGGGCTGGGACGTGGCCGATCAGCTGTCGCACCTCGCCGCGTTCGACGAGCACGCGGTCATGGCGATCACCGATCCCCAGCGGTTCGCCGTGCAGTTCGACCTGGCGATGGCGGGCGGCGACGACCCGATCCTGGCGGCCACCCAGCGAGGGCGGCTGCTCGGTCCCGAGGAGTCCAGGGAGTGGTGGCACCGGGCCACCGACGAGCTCGAGGTCGCCGCGGCCGGTCTCCAGCCCGGCGAGCGCGTGCCGTGGTTCGGTCCCGACATGGGCGCCATGTCGTTCCTGACCGCTCGCCTGATGGAGACGTGGGCACACGGCCAGGACGTGCGCGACGCCGTCGGCGCCCCGCCCGAGGAGTCGACGCGACTGCGGCACGTCGCCGATCTGGGCATCCGTGCCCGCGCCTACAGCTACCGGGTGCGCGGGATGGCCCCGCCGGAGGCGCCGCTCCGCGTGGAGGTGGCGTCGCCCGACGGCTCGACGTGGACCTGGGGACCCCTGGACGCCGACGACGTCGTGCGGGGCAGCGCGGTCGACCTGTGCCTGCTCGTCACCCAGCGCCGTCATCGCGACGACGTGGACCTGGAGGTGGTGGGCGCCGCGGCCGACGAGTGGGTCGGCATCGCCCAGGCCTTCGCCGGCGGACCCGGTCCGGGCCGCGCCCCGCTCGGCTGAACGGGGAGGGGTGGCCGGTCTCAGAGCTGGTCGACGATGAGCCGGAACGGCTCGGCCAGCTCCACGCCGGCCCAGCGGCCGGGGCCGGCCAGCCGTGCACGCTCACGCTCGCGCCACGCCGTCATGGGGTCCACGCCCTCCTCCAGCTTGTAGAGGTGGGTGGTGGCGATCTGGCTGTCGAAGGCCTCGAGCGCTCGCAGCCGGGTGGCGTGGTCGTCCTCGGACACCGACTCGGCGTGGTTGGCGACGTCGGGCTCGAAGAGCAGGAGCGCGTCGGGCCGGTGCGGCTCCAGCCCCTCGTCGAGCTGCTCGCGGTGGAAGCCCGGGTCCCGCGCCGCCACGATGCCCTCCACGCAGAGGCGACCGGCGGCCTGGTGGTCGGGATGCAGCCGGTAGCGCTTCCACGGGTCGTGGCCGAGGACGACCTGGGGCCGGAGCCGGCGGATCACGAGCGCGACCTGACCCCGCGCCTCGGTCGACACGGGGAGCTCGCCGTCGACCCAGTCCAGGAACAAGGGCTCGGCGGCGCCGAGCGCGGCGGCCGCGGCGCGCTGCTCCACACGGCGTTCCTCGACCAGCTCGGCCGGGTCCTTGTGCGGGTCCCAGGTGCCCTTGGCGCCGTCGGTCAGCACCAGGTGGTGCACACTGCAGCCGCGGGCCGCCCACTTGGCCAGCGTCCCGCCGGCCTGGAACTCGGCATCGTCGGGGTGGGCGACGATCACCAGCGCGCGCTCGGGCACGTCCAGGTCGACCGTCGTCGGTCCGCCGGGTGCCAGCGGGTCCAGGTCGTCGCTCATGCCGAGCCGCCGAGCGGGACCGTGCCCAGGTGCGCCGGAGGCCGGAGGTCGGCGGGCTCGTCCACGTCCCAGCCGAGCGACTCCGACTCGACCAGGCGAACGGGGAGGCCCAGGCGCTCGGCCTCGGCCCGGTGTGCGGACAGCGACCCGGCGCCGTAGCGGAAGCCGAAGCCGCGCCCGGTGGGGACCGAGGCGACGTTCGTCCCGTCGTGGCGACGGTCGGGGACGAGCAGCACCGCGTCGTCGTCCGCCTCGGCCAGGCTCGCCAGCGACGAGGCGAAGGGCAGGTCCGCGTGCGACACGATCACCCGCGCCACGCCCGCCTCGGCCAGGCGGCGCACGCCCTCGTCGACAGCGCCGTTGAGGCCCAGGCCCTCGGTCCAGACCACGGTGGCGCCCACCTGTGCGGCCCACGCCGCCACGTCGTCGTCGTCGCACACCACGACCACCGGCAGCGGGGCGGCAGCGGCGACCACCACCTCTGCCATCGAGCGGGCGAGCGCGGCGCGGCCGGGCCCGTCGAGCACGCCGGCGAGGCGTCCCTTGGCGGCCGCGAACGCCTTGACCGGCACGAGCACGACGGCGCGTCCGGTGGGCAGACGCCCGGCGCCGTGCGCGCCGTCCGGAGGGGACCCGACCATCGGCGCAGCGTACGACGGGCCGGCTGCATATGGTGTCCCCATGCGGATCCGGGTCGCCGTGGTCGGGGGAGGTTCGTGGGGGACGACGGTGGCGCACCTGGCGTCGCAGCAGGTCCCCACCGTGCTCTGGGCGCGTCGTGAGGAGCTGGCCGACGAGGTCAACTCGCAGCACACGAACGAGCGCTACCTGCCGGGGTTCCGGCTGCACTCCGAGCTGCGCGCCACGTCGGACCTGGCGGACGCGGTCGAGCGCGCGGACGTGCTGGTCATGGGCGTGCCGTCGCAGGGGTTCCGCTCGGCGTTGGAGCGCTGCGCGCAGCACGTGCGCGCGTGGGTGCCGGTGATGTCGCTCACCAAGGGCCTGGAGCAGGGCACCCGGCTGCGCATGACGCAGGTGATCAACGAGGTGCTGCCCGGGCACCCCGCCGCGGTGCTCACCGGGCCGAACCTGGCCAAGGAGATCCTGGTCGGCGACGCCGCCGCGGCGGTCATCGCCACGCCCGACCTCATCGTCGCCAACCAGCTGCAGCGGATCTTCCACCAGAACCTGTTCCGCGTGTACGTGAACCCCGACGTCATCGGCTGCGAGGTGGCGGGCGCTCTCAAGAACGTGATCGCCATCGCGGCGGGCATGGCCGACGGCCTCGGCGCCGGCGACAACACCAAGGCCGCGGTGATCACCCGCGGTCTGGCCGAGCTGTCCCGGCTGGGCGAGGCGATGGGCGGCCAGTTCGCCACCTTCTCCGGGCTGGCCGGCATGGGCGACCTCATCGCCACCTGCATGTCCCGCCAGAGCCGCAACCGCTATGTGGGCGAGCAGCTGGGGACCGGGCGATCGATCGAGGAGGTCATCGCCGACATGAACATGGTCGCCGAGGGTGTGAAGACCTCCCGGGTCGTCATGGAGCTGGCCGCCGAGTACGGCGTGGAGATGCCGATCTGCGCCGAGGTCCACGCCGTGTGCCACGAGGGCGCCACCGCCCAGGACGCCTACCGGGGCCTGATCCGTGGTCAGGAC
>JAEXGP010000299.1 GCA_023450775.1 Actinomycetes bacterium
CCGCGGTCACCGCCCGCCACACCGAGCTCGACCTCCAGCTCGCGCTGCTCGAGCGCGACCTGCGCTGGTTGGAGGGTGCGCCGAGGGGCGTCGCCGCCCGCGTCACCGCGGAGTGGCGACGGCAGCTCGTCGAGCTGGCGCCGCTCGCCACCTCGGCCCGCGAGCGCGCCGCGCTCGACGCGGCCCGACGGCGCGTCGCCGAAGCCGGCTGACGGCCCGTCGCCGCGGCCCGACCTCCGTTCCGTTCCACCCTTTCGACGCTGGCGCGTCGGATCGGTGGAGCAGAACCGCTGGCGGCGCGGTTCAGGCGCGGATGCGGCGGCGCTGGTCGTCGAGCAGGTCGCGCAGGGTGACCTCGAGCGGGATCTCCGGGGCCCACCCGGTGTCCTGGCGGATCCGCTGGTTGTCGCCGAGCAGGACCGGGATGTCGACCGGCCGCTCCAACTCGGGGTCCGTCACGAGCTCCATGGGGATCTCGGCGAGCGAGATGAACTCGTCGGCGAGGGCCTGCACGGCGATCGCCCGGCCGCTGCAGACGTTGTAGACCTGCCCGGCCACGCCGTGCTCCACGAGCAGCCGGTAGGCCCGGACCACGTCGCGCACGTCGGTGAAGTCGCGCTGCGGGCTGAGGTTGCCGACCTTCACCTTGGACTCGCCGCTCGCCTCGTTGGTGGCCACCCGCTCGGCCAGCGCGGCGGCCACGAAGCGGTTGCTCTGGCCGGGGCCCAGGTGGTTGAAGGGCCGGGCGCGCACCACGCCCTGGCCGTAGCCGAGGTGCGCCTGGACGGCGACGTGGTCGGCCGCGGCCTTGGACGCCGCGTACGGGCTGACCGGGCGCATCTCCAGCGTCTCGGCGATCGGCAGGTCCTCGGCGGAGACCTTGCCGTAGACATCCGCGGAGCCGACGGTCAGCACGCGCTCCACGCCGGCCTCGCGGGCAGCCCACAGCACGTTGAGCGTCCCCTCGGCGTTGGAGCGGAAGGTGGCCTGCGGGGTGGACCAGGAACCACCCACGTCGCTCGCGCCGGCCAGGTGGTAGACGACCTCGGGCCGGCGTCGGCGGAAGGCGTCGAGCAGCGCGGCGGCATCGGTGATGTCGAGCCCGTCGGTGGATCGGTCGGTCGTCAGGACCTCGTCGCCCTCGGCGGTGAGGTGGTCGACCAGGTGGTGGCCGACGAAGCCCCCGGCCCCGGTGATGAGGGCCTTCATGAGGTCGGCTCCGAGCGGTGGGCCGTGGGTCCGGCGTCGTGCATCGCGGGTCACTCTAGGGGGAGCCCGCAGCGGCCCGGACATGAACCCGGGACCAGAGGGACCTCGCACTACGATCGCCCCTCGTCCGCCAGTGCCGGCCGACCCCGTCGACGGGTGCGCCGGAGCCCCAGGAAAGGCCAGCCCGATCCCCTCCACGCCGCCACGTCCCGGATCCAGCGACCCAGGTCCCGACCGGGACGAGGATGCCGCACACGCCGAGGAGCAGGCCGACCGTCCGGACGCCCCCGGTCCGGGGCTCGGGCCGGACGATCCGGACGTCACCGAGCCCGACGGGTCGGGCGCTCCGGAGGATCAGGGGTCCGGCGGCGGGACGGGCGACGACTCGGGCGATCCGGAGGGTCCCGACGAGGCGGAGGGTCCCGGCGACGCGGAGGAGCCGGCCGGTCCCGACGCACTCGACGGCCCGGCCGACCGCGATGGCCCGGGCGATCGCGATCGGCCCGACACCGCCGAGCCGGATGCCGACGCCGACGAGGGGCCCGACGCCGACGAGGAGCCCGTCGGTCCCGCTCCGTTCGAGGAGGAGTTCCGCGCCGACGGCGACGACCTGGTCGAGGACGACGCCGCCGAGGACGCCAAGTGGGGCCTGGCCGACGACAGCCCGATCATGGGCGTGGGCGCCCCGCCCGTGGTCGCCGTGATGGTGACCAAGGACCCGGGGTCGTGGTTCGAGGACACCCTGGAGTCGATCGCCGACCAGGACTACGAGAACCTGTCGCTCCTGGTCGTGGACAACGGGTCCAAGCACGACCCGACGGGTCGGGTGGCCGACGTGCTGCCCTCTGCGTTCGTGCGCCGGCTGGCCGAGGACGGCGGGTTCTCCGCCGCGGCGAACGAGGCGCTGGTGTCGGTCGAGGGTGCGCCCTTCCTGCTGTTCCTGCACGACGACGTCCGCCTGCGTCCCGACGCCGTGACCAGCCTCGTCGTCGAGGCCTTCCGGGCCAACGCCGGCGTGGTCGGCGCCAAGCTCGTCGACTGGGACGACGAGCACGTCCTCCGCTCGGTCGGTCTGGCGGTCGACGCCTTCGGCGCCTCCGCCCCGCTCGTCGACGCGGGCGAGCTCGACCAGTCGCAGCACGACAGCGCCCGCAACGTCTTCGCGGTGTCGAGCGCGTGCATGCTCGTCCGCTCGGACCTCTTCGGTGCCATCGGCGGCTTCAGCACCGAGATCCCGTTCTTCGGCGAGGACGTCGACCTGTGCTGGCGGGCCCACACGGCGGGCGCCTCGGTCCAGTTCTGCCCCCGGGCCACCGTGGCGCACCGGGAGCGGTTCGCCGAGCGCCGCGACGTCGA
>JAEXGP010000307.1 GCA_023450775.1 Actinomycetes bacterium
CCGGGGGTGTGTCGCAGCGTCGTCCGCGGCGAGGCGCACGCAGTCGGACACCGGGTCGGTCGAAGGGAGGCCTAGGTGCAGGAGACCGACAGCCTGTTCCCGCACGCTCGTCGACCTCGGCCTGGCCGGGCGGCGTTCGTGGTCGAGCGTCGCTGAACTCGCGTACGAGGCCGGCGTGGGTATTTCGTTGGTCCAGCGTCTTGTCAGGACAGCGCTCGAACGGGAGCTGACGTACGTTGGACTGGCGCCAACGAGCTGAGGCCGACCGTGATCGAGGAGCTACGCAAAGCGACCGAACCGCAGGCGATCGTCGTCGCGCTCCGGGCCGTCCTGAGCGAGGACGAGCTGGTCGCCGTCGCAGGGTCGGGTACTGGGTCGGGTGAGCAGTCGTGGGACCGCCGTCGTCTGCAGGAGATGCAGTCGCTGGTGGTGACGCTGTCGGATTCGCTCACACCGAGCGGGGTCGCCCAGTGGCTGCACGCAGACAGCCGGCTGCTCGGCGGGCGAGCGCCGCTCGACGCCTTGGCCGCCGGCGACGTCCGCGAGGTCACGGCGGCCGCCGCGTCGTTCACCGAGGGCGCCTACATCTGAGCGACCAGAGCACCAGCTGGCGTCGACCCCGGTGAGGTGCCGGCAGGTGGCCGAAGCGCCGCTACGCCGCCCCGCCGCGAATCAGGACGATCCCGTCATCGTCGAGCGTGGCGTAGGGCCGGCCCTCGGCCTCGAACTCGGCGGCAAGATCGAGGCCCCGGATCCGCTCGGCGATGAGACGCGGCCAGCGTGCCCGAGCGGCGGCCTGGGCCTCCACGTCGAGATCGTAGTAGTGCGGCTCGCCGTCGGGGTCGCTGCTTCGAGTGGTCACCATGGCCGGGCCCTGCTCGTCGGGGTCGGTAGTTCCATCGACGGTACCCGGCGCCCGGCGCGGCGATCGCTCAGTTCATCCGGTAGCGCCAGGCTCGCCGCCAGGCGGCCGCCTCTTCCCGCTCTGCTTGGCTGGCGCGGGACTCCGCTACCAGCCCATCGGCGAGCGCCTCGAGCTCCTCCGGACTCATCGCGCGGATCGCTTCGACCTGCTCGTCGCTGAGCTCCTTCGCGGTCTTACCGCCGACGGTGCTGGGCCCGACCGGACGAGGCCTTCGCGCCCGCTTCCGAATCCAGTGGGAATCGCTCACGCACCCATGGTGGCAGCCCGCGGCGGCCCCGGCGGGTCGATTCGGTCGTCGGCGCTCGCACCTTCAGAGCGCAACGAGGTGTCGGCGCCCGGCCGATGCGAAGGACCTGCAGCGCCGACCTAGTGGCCATGTCTAATGGCCCTTTGGCCAAGTAGTGGTCAGAACGGCTGGCGAATGGTCAGAAAGGTTGGCGCCCTACAGCAGTTCAGTCGGTACGGGCCATGTTGGCGAACAGGGTGCAGTAGTCCAGGAACACCAGCCGGGCCACGCCGGTGCGGCCGGCGCGGTGCTTGGCCACGATGATCTCGGCCATGTCCTTGTCCTGGGTGTCGGGGTGGTACACCTCGTCGCGGTACAGGAACATCACGACGTCCGCGTCCTGCTCGATCGAGTTGTGGGCGATCACGCCGTCGGCCACGAAGTTGTGGGTGCCCAGCACGGTGGCGTCGAACACGGGCTGCTCACCGAGCGGTTCGATGGCCACGACCTCGTCCCACATGACGTCGGACGTGGCGATCGCGGACAGCTCCTTGCTGTCGACGGCCTCGGCGATGCGGCCCAGGCGCTCGCGACTGGTGGCCCTGGGGCGCGACTCGGTGCCGAGCAGGTACCCGCCGCAGTAGGACTCGCCGAGCGCGGCGGCGAGGTCGCGCTGGCTCATCTCCATGCGGGCGAGCTCGGACACCACCAGGTCCCGGACCCCGCAGGGCACGGTGTCGACGTTCGGGTTGGACGTGATCTCGGCCAGTGCGGCGAGCGCCTCGTCCCGGGCCGCGCCGCGCTCGCCGGCCACGCCGATCTGCTCCAGGAACGCACGCTGCTGATCGGCGCCGTGGATCCAGACCCGCCAGCGCGGGCGGTTGGTGCCCACGTCGGTGATGCGGGACTGCACGCCGAAGCGCAGCAGCAGGCGTTGCACGTCGTCGATGAGCCGGCGGGCGCAGCTGGTGGCCATGAGCCGCACCAGCGCCTTGCCGCGCAGCTCGCTGACGCCCAAGAAGCCGATCCGCGCGAACAGCTCCGCGAGGAACGCGGCGAGCACCGGGTCGGATGCGCCGTCGACCGCGCCGGGGACGGCACCGGCGGCCACCGCCCGCTCGGCGAGCGCCCCGGCGTCCTGGACGGTGAGCTCGGAGACCTGCTCGGACTGGCCGATGCGACGGGGCACGGCGATGCGGCTGCCCGGGGCGAGCTCGTCCAACCGTCGCCACCCCTGGATGGTGCGGAACGGGTGGTTGGAGGTGGCCTCGACCCGACGCCCGGACGCCAGCTCCATGCGGAACGCCGGCTTGGTGCCGCTCGGGAACGCGTGCGTGAGCGTGGCGGGGACCATCTTCCAGTCGTCGCCCAGGCTCCAGACCGGCACGTCGCGCTCACCGGTGCTCACCAGCTCGCCGAGCGTGACCTCCTGGTTGGTGTCCGCGCGGAGCAGGCGGGTGTCGGCGGTCAGGCAGCCGGACTCCCGCAGGTCGGCCAGCATGGGCCGCTTGTCGGCGCGTAGCTCGAGCTGGCGGGACAGCTGCGACAGCGCCATGACCGGGCACCCGAGCTCACGGGCGAGCACCTTGAGCCCTCGGGAGATCTCCGCGACCTCCACCTGGCGGCTCTCCGCGGAGCTGCGCCCGGACATGAGCTGGAGGTAGTCGACGACGATCAGACCCAGGTTGGTGCCCAGCCGGTCCTGTAGCCGCCGGGCCTTGGCCCGGATCTCCATGACCGTGAGCGCCGGGTTGTCGTCGATCCAGAGCGTGCCCTCGCCGAGGCGGCCCATCGCCTTGGTGATCTTGGTCCAGTCCGCGTCGGTGAGACGGCCGGTGCGGAGCTTGCCCGAGTCCACGCGGGCCTCGGCGGCGATGAGACGCTGCGTGAGCTCGAGGTGGCCCATCTCGAGCGAGAAGAAGAGCACCGGGAGGTTCTCGCGGACCGCTGCGTGCGCGGCGATGCCCAGTGCGAACGCGGTGTTGTGGACGAACAGGTCGGCGGCCACGAAGTTGTGCTCTCCGGGCACCGTGAGGTCGTACACCTGGTCCACGCCGTCGGGTTCGATGGCGACGATCCGGTCCCACCAGACGTCGGACGTGGCCAGCTGATCCAGGCCCTGCTCCTCGAGCTCGGCGGCGAACGAGCCGTCGCCGGCTCCGGCTCCCGACCGGGGGCCCACGCCGACCAGCACGGGGACCGATGCCTCGCGCCGGACGGCGTCGCTCGCCGCGCGGAACGCCGGGCTGGTCGCGCCGGTCGCGATCTGTTCGACGAACGCCCGCAGCGACGGACGGTGGCGCACGACCACGTGCCACTCGGGATCGTCGCCGGGCAGCGCGGCCCGTCGTCGGTCGGCGCGCTCGACGATGGCCACCACGCCGAAGCGCAGGAGCAGGTGCTGCAGACCGCGGGCCAGGCGGTGGGACGCGGTCGCCAGGCCGATCTCGCCGCGCGAGCCCGTGGTCGCGTCCGTGACCGATGCCCAGCCACGGAGGTCCACCAGCCGCTCCAGGAACAGCGCCATGGACGCCTGCGGCAGCTCGTACACGTCGGCAGGCAGGGCTGCGGCGGGCTCGTCGAGCATGGCGATCGCCGCGTCGGCCAGCGCCAGGACCTGGTCCCGCGAGGCGCGGCGGTCGCCGAAGACGGGCAGCCGGCGCGGCACCGCGATGCGCTCGCCCACCGCGAGCTCGGCGAGCGGCCGCCAGCCCTCGACGGTGCGGAAGGGGTGGGTCCACGTGCAGCGGATGGTGCGGCCGAGCGCGGTCGTGACCCGGACCACGGGCTTCACGCCGTCGTCGATGTGGTCCGACGGACGGCGGCGGGTGAGCCGCAGGTCGTCGCCGAGCGCCAGCACGTCCGCGCCGTGACCGGTGCGGCCCTGCAGGTGGGCGCGCTCCATGGTGAGCAGGCGACCGGTGGCGGGGTCGATCAGCTCGGTGTCCCACGCCAGGCACTTGCCCATGGCGGGACGAGCGCCGACGACCACCAGCGCGCCGGGCTGCAGCCCGGCGAGCATGTTGTCCAGATCCGTGTAGCCCGACGGCGTGCCGGTGATGGCGTCGCCGCGCTCGTAGAGCATCTCGAGCTGCTCGAGGCTGCGGTCGAGGAGCGGCGACAGCTCCTGCATGGTGTCGGCGTTGCGACGCTGCGCGACCGCGAACATCAGGCTCTCGGCCGTGTCGACCGTCTTCTCGATGTCGTCGAGCGGCTGGTAGCCGAGCTCGGCCACCTCGTTGGCCGTGGAGATGAGACGGCGCAGCAGCGCCTTCTCCTCGACGATGCGGGCGTAGTGCTCGGCGTTGGTGATCGCCGGCGTGCGGGCCTGCAGCGACACGAGGGTGGCGGGACCGCCGACGGCCTCGAGCACGCCGGCGGTGTCCAGCTCGTCCGCGACCGTGACCGGGTCCACGCCCTGTCCCGCGCCGTACAGCGACTGGATGGCGGCGAAGACGTGGCGGTGCGCCGGCTTGTAGAAGTCGTCCTCGGTGACGATGTTGGCCACCGCGGAGATGGCGTGCTCGGACAGCAGCATGGCCCCGAGCAGGGACTGCTCGGCATCGATGCTGTGCGGTGGGATGCGGGCGCGGACGACCGGCTCGTCAGGACGCTGGGACAGGTCGGACATCGGCGTTCATCCTCTCGGAGGACGCCTGTGGGCATCTAGGGGACGAGGCCCGGAGTTCCGGGGATTCGGTTGTGGAGAACCCGTGGACGGACGGCCCGTCATCCACCGCTGTCCACACCCCGACGGTGGAGTGCCGCGACGCCCGACGGCGGGAGGGGGGACGGGGTGCGCCGACATGCCGCGGAACCTATCGAGGGCCACTGACAGCGGCGCCCGCGCCGGCGGGGCTGAGACTCCGCAGCGGTGTGGACGGGCCTCAGCGGCGCGGGCTGCGGTAGCTCCCGGGCGCCGCGCCGTCGCCGACGACCGACAGCCGGTTCCACGCGTTGATCGCGACGATCGCGTAGAGGAGCCGCACGGCCTCCTGCTCGGTGAAGACCCGACCGACCGCGTCCAGCACCGCCGCGGGCGGGTGGCCCTCGGACAGCCGCGTCACCGCCTCGGTCAGCTCCAGCGCGGCTCGCTCGCGGTCGGAGTACCAAGGCAGCTCGCGCCACGCGGCCAGGCCGTCCAGCCGCTCGTCCGTCTCGCCGAGCGCGCGGGCGTCCTTGGTGTGCATGTCCAGGCAGAACCCGCACCCGTTGAGCTGGCTGGCCCGCGTCTTCACGAGCTCGAGCAGCAGCGGCCCGAGCCCCTCCTTGCCGGCGGCCGACAGCGCCAGCATGGCGTCGTAGCCGGCTCGGTCGCCGGCGAACGGGATCTGGAACCGACCGTCCGCCGGGGTCGACCGGTCGGTCATCGTCTCGGGCATCGGAACCACCTCCGTGTAGGATACGTGGATCGAATATATCCGGATTTAGGATGTCCGCAAATGAAGTTGGGTGATCAGGTCGAGTGGGGGCTGCACGCCGCCGTCATGCTCACGGGGCTGCCGGAGGGGTCGTCCCTGCCGGCGGCACGGATGGCGGAGTACTGCGGCGTCCCGACCGCGTACCTGGCCAAGGCCCTGCAGTCCATGGCCCGGGCCGATCTCGTCGCCTCCACCCCCGGGCGCACCGGCGGCTATCGCCTGGCCCGACCGCCGGAGCGGATCAGCCTGCTCGACGTGGTCGACGCCATCGAGGGCGGCGATCCCATCTTCCGCTGCACCGAGATCACCCGGAACATGCCGGTCCCGCAGGACGGGCCGCGGTCCCGCTGCTCCATCGCCGCCGCCATGGACCGCGCCGAGCGGGCCTGGCGCAAGGAGCTGGCGTCGGTGACGCTCGCCGACATGGAGCGTCGTCTGGAGCGGACGCTCCCGCTCCCGGTCCGGCGGGCCAGCCGGGAGTGGATCGAGCAGGCGGCGCGCTGAACACTCGATCCCGGACGCGCCTCGGGCCGGGCACCGAGGTGCCCGGCCCGAGTGAGAGCCCCCTGGCGGCATCGCCGCGGTGCGTGGGTTCAGCCCGCGACGACCTCGACGGTGATCGGGAACTGCACGTCCGCGTGCAGCCGGGCGAACACGTGGTGCGTGCCCAGGTCCTTGATGTGCTCCTCCATCTGGAGGTCCTTGCGGTCGAGCTCGATGCCCGTCTGCTCGAGCACCGCGTCGGCCACCTCGGTGGTGGTGACGGAGCCGAACAGCCGGCCGCCGGAACCCACGCGGGCCGGGATCTCGATCGTGCGGGCGACGAGCACCTTGGCGATCTCCTCCGCCCCTTCGCGGTCCTTGGCGTCCTTGAGGTCGCGGGACCGGCGCATGGCCTCGGCCTGCGCGGTGGCACCCTCGGTCGCCGGGAAGGCCAGCTGACGCGGGGCCAGGAAGTTCCGCGCGTAACCTTTGGAGACCTCGACGATGTCGCCCCGCTTGCCGAGCCCGGAGACGTCGGCCCGCAGGATCACCTTGACGTCGGTCATGCCTCGCTCCCCTCGGACGCGCCGGCCAGCTCCTCGGTGTTCTCGATGCCCTCGAACTCGGAGGTGGCCGGAGCCGCCTCGTCGCGCTCGGGACGCTCACCGCGGTCGGGACGGTCACCGCGGTCGCCGCGAGGGCCACGACGATCGTCGCCGTCGCGGTCGCGGCGGCCACCCCGCTGGGTGGTGACGCGGTTGGTGTAGGGCAGGAGCGCCATCTCGCGAGCGTTCTTGATGGCGATCGCCACCTCGCGCTGCTGCTTCGTGTCGTTGCCGGTCACGCGACGGGCGCGGATCTTGGCCCGGTCCGACATGAAGCGGCGGAGCAGGTTGGCGTCCTTCCAGTCGACGTAGTCGACCTGCTCCGTGTTGAGGATGGACACCTTCTTCTTGACGCGGCGGCCCGTGTCCTTGGGCTTGCCCCGCTTCTGCTGTGGCTTCGCCATCAGAACGGCTCCTCGTTGTCGTCGTATCCGCCGGAGGGCGGCGCGGTGGGCATGGGGGCGGAGTCGAACCCGCCGCCACCGCCACCCTCGCGGCGCTCCGTCTTCTGGACCTGGGCGGTCGCCCAGCGGAGGCTCGGGCCGACCTCGTCGGCGAGGACCTCCACCTTGTTGCGCTTCTCGCCGTTGTCCGTCTCCCAGCTGCGCTGCTGCAGCCGGCCGGACACCATCACGCGGGTGCCCTTGGTGAGCGACTCGCTCACGTTCTCCGCCAGCTCACGCCAGCAGACGATGTCGAAGAAGGCGACCTCTTCCTCCCACTCGTTGCTCTGCTGGTTCCGCCACCGGCGGTTCACCGCGAGCCCGAAGTTGGCGACGGCCGCGCCGCTGGGGATGAACCGCAGCTCGGGGTCGCGGGTCAGGTTGCCGATCAGCTCGACGTAGTTGCCTGCCATGTCCGTTCCTCCTCGATCAGCCGGCGGCCGTCAGGAGACCGCGGCGAGCGGCCTCCTTGTCGGGCAGCCGGATCAGCTTGTGGCGGACGACGTCGTCCGCCAGTCGGAGGAAGCGGTCGATCTCGTCGAGGTTCGGGGCCTCGGTGACGATCTCGAGGACGGTGTAGACGCCCTCCTGCTTGTGGTTGATCGGGTAGGCGAAGCGGCGCCGGCCCCAGTTGTCGACCTTGGGGGTGGTCCCGCCGTCGGCGGCCACCATCTCCTTGACCCGCTCGATGACCGCTCGGTTGGCGGCGTCATCGACGTCCTGGTCGACGATGATCATCAGTTCGTACGCGCGTGTGGGCACGTTCCGTTACCTCCCTCTGGACCTGGACCCTCGTGGGCCGTCAGGGTCCTGCGACCTGCAGGACAGGGCACCCGGCCGGGACCGGGCTCTTGTGTGACCGGGAGAGTGTAGTGGCGGCGGTCGCCACGGCACAGATCGCGGTCCCTGCCGGCCCCGTCCGTGGGGTCGGCGTCCACGCTCGCGCGGCCCTGTGACAGCGGGCCCCGCCCGACGCCGGCAGGGGGATCCGATGTCAGTCGGTGACGGCGGCGCCGTACAGCGAGAGGGCCTCGGCCTGCTCGGCGTTGAGGTGGTAGCTCTCGGTGTGGTCGGGGAACGCCTTGGAGCGCACGTCCACCACGAAGTCGGACATGGCAGCCACCGAGGCGGCCTTGAGGTCCGCGTACCGGCGCACGAACTTGGCCGGCGTGCGGTCCTCGAGGCCGAGCAGGTCGTGGTACACGAGCACCTGGCCGTCGCAGTGGGGGCCGGCGCCGATGCCGATCGTGGGCACGTCGACCGCGTCGGTGACCATGCGGGCCACCTCGTCGGGCACGCCCTCGAGCACGATGGCGAAGCAGCCGGCGTGGGCGAGCGCCTTGGCGTCCGCGACCAGCGCCAGGGCCGCCTCGGACTCCTTGGCCTGGACCCGGAAGCCGCCCATGGCGTGCATCGACTGCGGCGTCAGGCCCAGGTGCCCCATGACGGGGATCTCGGCGTCGATCAACGCCTCGATCATGGGGAGGCGCTTGCGGCCGCCCTCGAGCTTCACGCACTGCGCGCCGGCCCGGATCAGCTGGGCGGCGTTGCGGACGGTCTCCTCGGAGGACACGTGGTAGCTCATCCACGGGAGGTCACCGACGACCAGGGCCGAGGGCTTGGCCCGGGCGACGGCGGCCACGTGGTGGGCCATGTCGTCGACGGTCACCGACAGGGTGTCCTCGTAGCCGAGCACGACCATGGCGAGGGAGTCCCCGACCAGGATCATGTCCACGCCGGCGTCGTCCGCGATGCGGGCGCCCGGCGCGTCGTACGCCGTCACCATCACCAGCGGATCGGCGGCGTCCCGGACCTTGCCGGCCCGGACCCACGGCACGGTGATCCGAGCCGGGCGGGGATGCGCCCCGTCGGCACCGGCGTTCGTGGGAGCAGCGTTCGCGGGAACGTTCTCGTGAACAGCATCGCGAGAGGACATCAGCCCACCTCCTGGTCAGGTCCAGCGCCCCGTGGCTGCCGGCCGTCACCACGAACGGTACGACAGGTCGATGGCATCGGGAAAGTCCGGTGAGCCGGGTGTCACCCCGGATCCGGCCCCGAGCCGGTCGATCGCTCAGGATCCCGCCGTCGCGTCGCAGGCGCCCGCACCGCCGGGTCGTCGACGACGGGGGTACCTTGCGCCCATGGCGACCTGCACGAGCTGCGGACGGACCGACGAGGACACCACACCGGTGCGCCGCGTCTACCTGGTGCTGCCCGACGGCGCCCCGACGGACCCGGCATCGATCGAGGAGCTGGCCGAGACCCAGGTCGTCGACGAGGACGAGGACTGGTGCGCCACGTGCTGCGACCAGTACCCGCACGTGCGCCGGGACTGACAACTTCCCGGGACTAACAACTCCCCGGGCCCGACCACTCCCCGGGACCGACAGCTCCGATCGGCGGTCGGTGCGCCGACTGACGGACCGGCGGGCCTACTGACCGGCGGGCGCGCCCCCGCCGGCCGGCGGCGAGGTCGTCGGCGTCGGCGCGGTGGTCGTCGAGCGGGGCACGGTCGTGGTGCTCGACGCGCCCGGCTTGGTGGTCGTGGTCGATCCGCCCGGCTTGGTCGTCGTGGTCGAGCCGCCCTTGGGCACGGTCGTGGTCGACGACCCGCTGGACAGCGCCATGTTCGAGTTCAGGATCTTCTGACCGGCGTCGGTCGGCGGGTACTTGCACGCCGCGTCGCCGGCGGTGGCCTTGCTCATGAAGTCGCGCCAGATGGTCGCCGGGAACGTGCCGCCCGCGACGCTCTGGCCCTTGTACGACTTCATCTCCTTGGGCTGCTCGTAGCCCATCCAGACCGACGCGGTCAGGTTGCACGTGTAACCCGTGAACCAGGCGTCCTTGGCGTCGTTGGTGGTGCCGGTCTTGCCGGCCGCGGGCGTCTTGAGCCCGGCCCGCGTGCCGGTGCCCTTCAGGATCACGCCCTGCAGGACCGTCGTGACGGTGTCGGCCACGTCCTCGCTGATGACCTGCTGCGGCTGCACCTCGGTGCCGGCATCGAAGAGCACCTCGCCGTCCGCGTCCTCGATCCGCGTGATCACGTACGGCTCGATGTGGCGGCCTCGGTCCGCGAACGTCGAGTACGCGGACGCCATGTCCAGCACCGACACCTCCTCGGTGCCGAGCACGAGCGCGTAGACCGGATCGAGCTGGGCCCGGACGCCGAGACGGGTCGCCATCTCGGCCAGGCGCGGCGGCGTCACGGTGTCGACGATGCCCGCGTAGACGGTGTTCGTGGACTGCCAGGTGGCCTCCTCCACCGACTGCACGCCGTGGTCGCCCTTGTCGTAGTTGCCGGGCTTCCAGAGCTTGCCGGGCTCGGCGAAGACGCTCGGGAACATCGTCGTCGCCGGTGCCCGGAACCGGGACTTGGTGGAGTAGCCCTCCTCGACGAACGCGGCGAGCGCGAACGGCTTGAACGTGGAGCCGGGTGCCCGGCCGGACCCTCCGCCGGCGCTGCCGAGCGCCAGGTTCACCTTGTTGGCCTCGTAGTCGCGCCCGCCGACCATCGCCCGGATCCGGCCGTCCTTGTCGATGGCCACGAGGGAGCCCACCGGGCCGTCGGGCTGGTCGAGCGTCTTGTTGACCGCGTCGACCGCGTACTTCTGCAGCTTGGGGTCGAACGAGGTGTAGACCCGCAGGCCCTTGGTCTCGGCACCCGGCCCGAAGCGCTCGCGCAGCTGGGAGCGGACCCACTCGATCCAGAACTGGGATCCGAGCTCCTTGTACTCCACGTCGCCCAGGTCGGAGTGCTCCTCGGCCCGGGGCCGCACGGTGACCTCCTGCGGCTGGCCGGTCGGCGACGTCGGCTCCGAGTTCCACGGCACGGCGTTGGCGAACGCCGCCTGGTCCTCGGTGATGTAGCCCTCCTGGACCATGGCGTTGAGCACGGTCTTGCGGCGGCGGGTCGCCTCCTCGGGGTCACGGGTGGCGTCCGCGCGCTCCGGGGCGCGGATGAGCCCGGCCATGTAGGCGGCCTGCGGCAGCGTCAGGTCCTTCACGCCGACCCCGAAGTACGCCCTGGACGCCGCCTCCACGCCGTAGGCGCCGCGGCCGAAGTAGACCTCGTTGAGGTACCGGGTGAGGATCTCGCGCTTGTCGAGCGTCTGCTCGAGCTTGACCGCCAGCACCGCTTCCTTGATCTTGCGGGTCAGCGTGCGCTCGGAGGTCAGGTACACCGACTTCACGTACTGCTGCGTGATCGTCGAACCGCCCTGCTTCGACTGGCTGTTGCCCAGGATGTCCTGGCTGAAGGCGCGGGCGATGCCGACGGGGTCCACGCCGTTGTGGTCGAAGAAGTTGCGGTCCTCCGCCGACAGCACGGCCTGGACGAGCACCGGCGGGAGGTCGTCGTAGTCGACGACCACTCGCTCCTCGCTGGCCGAGAGGCGGGCCATGGAGTTGTCGAAGCCGCACTCGCCGGCCGGCACGTCGATGTCGCACACGAAGGTGGTCTCGGACTGGCGCTTGGCGGGCGGCAGCTCGATGGTGTTCAGCGCGGCCCAGATGCCCCCGACCGCCACGACGGCGAGCACCAGCGCGGCGTAGGCGAAGCGACGCCAGCGCCAGAGGAAGCTCCGCTTCCTGGGACCCTCCGTTCCGCCGTTGCCGCCGCTCGACCTGCTGCCGCCGTTGCCGGAGCCGGACGCACTTCGAGCCGGCGCGCGGCCCGAGAACGGCGCGGTGCTGCGACGGGGGCGTTCGGAGGGAGGAGGCGGGGCGGGCATGGGACGGTGCGGTCGATCTGCGCGCAGGGGCGCGCCGAAACGAGGGCGGCGACATTCTGCCCCGATCGCCCGTCGGGGTTCTCGCGGGAACCTGAGAACCGGCTGCGTCAGCCGCGCCGCCCGGGGCGGCAGCCGTCGCTCAGTCGCTCGCGGGAGGACCGACCGGCGTGATGTCGAGCAGGTGGTTCCAGCGACAGCTCAGGCACACCTCGACCGTGTAGCACCGCAGTCCGCCGGCGCTGGCCCGGTCCGCCAGCTTGAGCAGCTCGGAGCGGCTGGCCACCACCCGTCCGCCCGCCGGCATCCGTGGCCCGAACACGAAGCGGGCGAGCCGCAGCTCGTGCTCACCGCAGACCGGGCAGTCGTGACGGGCCCGCTGCGCGCAGTTCCGACCCACCCGCAGCAGCTCGTGCTGGGCGTCGCACACCTCGGCCTGCGTCAGCTCGCCGGCCCGGTACCGGTGCAGCAGCCGGCGACGCGCGAAGCGGTAGTCCACCGAGCCGGGTGTGGTCCCGGGACGTCCGCCGGACTCCGGCGCAAGGAACGGCACGGCGGCCAAGGGTACCGCCCACCCCTTCCTGCGCACGGCCGCGACCTGTCGACCCGTACGGCCGCGACCTGTCGCTGCGTATGGCCGCGACCGGGTCCCCGAGCCACCGCGGCGGGTCGGGTGGCCGGCCCGACGGCCGTCCCGACGGTCGTGCCATGAGGCCGCGGGACGGTCCACGACCCGCCAGGGCCGCTCCGCCAGACTGAGCGGCGATGGGTACCTCCGCCTCCGCGACCGGTCGACCGCGCCATCCGTCAGCCGGCAACCTCAGCTCGCGCCCGGCGCTCGTCCGCGACGCGGCCTCCCCCCACCAGCTCCCGCCCGCCAGCTTCCCGCACGGCGCCGACGCCGGCCGGGACCGGGTCCGGCTGGGCCCCGACCTGGACGACGAGGCGCTCGAGCGGCTGATCGGACCGGTCGACGGCAAGCGCGTCCTGGACCTCGGTTGCGGCGCCGGCGCCGCGACGATCGCACTGGCCCGCCGCGGCGCCCGCGTCACCGCCGTCGAGGCCTCCACCGCCCGGCTGGCCCAGGCCCGTGCCGCTGCGGACGTGGCCGAGGTGCGGGTGGAGTTCCACCACAGCGACCTGGCCGACCTCGCCTTCGTCCGTGCCGACACCGTCGACCTGGTCCTCGCCGTGTACTCGCTCGCCGGTGTGCAGGACCTGGGCCGGGTGTTCCGCCAGGTGCACCGCGTGCTCACGCCCGGCAGCGCGCTGCTGATCTCGCTGCCGCACCCGTTCGCGACGATGCTCGAGGACGACCCCGAGCAGCCGTCGCCCTACCTCACGCGCACCGCGTGGAGCGCGTCGCCGCTCGCGTGGCGGGCCGGTGGCGACGAGGGCGTGACCCACGTCCACCAGATCGGCGACGTCTTCACCACGCTGACCCGGTCGAACTTCCAGGTCGACGTCCTGCTCGAGCCCGAGCCGGTGCCCGGCTCGCAGAGCATCCACTCGTCGTCGCTGCTCGAGTGGGTGCCGCCGACGTTCGTCGTGCGCGCCCGCAAGCTCGGCATCTGACTCGATCCATCCGTCCGGATTCCCCGGTCGGGCCGGGTCCGGATTCCCCGGTCGGGCCGGGTCCGGAGTCTCCGGTCGGGCCGGGTCCGGAGTCTCCGGTCGAGATCGCGACAAGGGATGTCGCTGTGCACCCCTCTATCCGTCAGGTGCGGGCGGCCCACCAGGCGTCGAGCTCGGCGTAGGCGCGCTCCTCGCCCAGCGGGCCGTGCTCCAGCCGCAGCTCGAGCAGGTGCTCGAGCGCCTGGCCGACCTCGCGTCCCGGCGCGATCCCCAGGTGCGTCATCACCTGCTGGCCGTCGAGGTCGGGGCGGATCGCCGCCAGCTCCTCCGACGCCTGCAGCGCGGCGATCCGCTCCTCCAGGTCGTCGATGCGCCGGTCGAGCGCCTCGGCCCGCTTCTTGTTCCTGGTCGTGCAGTCGGCCCGGGTGAGCGCGATCAGCTGGGGCAGCAGCGGCCCGGCATCGCGGACGAACCGGCGCACCGCGGCGTCGGTCCAGCCCATCTGGTACGTGTGGAACCGCAGGTGCAGGTAGACGAGCTGGGTCACGTCCTGGACCATCTCGTTGCTGAACTTCAGCGCCTTCATCCGGTCGCGGGTCATGCGCGCGCCGACCACCTCGTGGTGGTGGAACGACACGCCCTTGCCGCCGATCGAACGGGTCTTCGGCTTTCCGACGTCGTGGAACAGCGCGGCGAGCCGCACCTTCAGCTCGTTGCGCGCCTTGGCCACCACGGCGATCGTGTGGCTCAACACGTCCTTGTGGCGGTGGATGGGGTCCTGCTCCAGGCGCATGGCCGGCAGCTCGGGGAGGAACATGTCGGCCAGGCCGGTGTCGTGCACGAACCACAGGCCCTTGGAGGGGTCGTCCACGACCACGAGCTTGCAGAGCTCGTCGCGGATCCGCTCCGCGCTCACGATCTCGAGTCGCTCCACGCCGCCGCGCACCGCCGCCACCAGCTCCGTCGTGGGCTCGAGCCCGTAGCGGGCGACGAAGCGGGCCGCCCGCAGCATGCGGAGGGGATCGTCGGAGAAGCTGACGTCGGGGTCGAGCGGCGTGCGCAGCACTCCCGAGGCCAGGTCCGCCAGGCCACCGAAGGGGTCGATCAGCGCCGGCGTCGCGGACGTGACCTCGAGCGCCATCGCGTTGACCGTGAAGTCCCGGCGGGACAGGTCGACCTCGATGTCGGTCGTGTAGGCCACCTGCGGCTTGCGGCTGTCGGACGTGTAGGCCTCGGCCCGGTGGGTCGTGATCTCGTAGGTCCGGTCGCCGATCGTGCAGCCGATCGTCCCGAAGCGCTCGCCCTGGGTCCACACGGCGTCCGCGAACGGACCGACGATCGCCTTGATCCGTGCCGGCTCGGCGTCGGTGGTCAGGTCGAGGTCGTCGCCGACGCGCTCGGCCGCCACGCCGTCGACCACGAACAGGTCGCGGACCACGCCCCCGACCAGGAAGAGCCTCGCCCCGTCCGCGGCGAAGCGGTCCGCCAGCGGGCGGACCTCGTCGAGCAGCTCACGCGCGCGGGCGGGGATCACGCTTCGAGGCTACCGATGCGCTCGCGCACGGCCGTCACGCGCTCGACGACGTCGTCGCCGGGTCCGCCGGCCGTGGGCGGCTCGGGGTGCAGGCGTTCGCCGAACAGCGCGCTCACGGTCGCGGCCGTCGAGTTGGCGATCGCCTCCAGGTCGTAGCCCCCTTCCAGGAACACGATGCGGCGGCCCGCGGGCACGAGGGCCAGGAGGTCCGCGACGACGTCGCCGTAGTCGCCGGAGGTGAGGCCGAGCTCGGTGAGCGGGTCGTCGCGATGGGCGTCGAACCCCGCCGACACCAGCAGCCAGGTGGCCCCGTGCGCCGCCACCGCGGGAGCGACCAGCTGCTCGAGCGACGTGCGGTAGTGGTCGCCGGTGGCGCCGGGCGGCATGGGCAGGTTCAGCGTGGTGCCGTGGCCCGGCCCGGCGCCGACCTCCCGGGCCATGCCGGTGCCGGGGTACAGCGGGTGCTGGTGCCAGCTGACGTAGAGCACCTCGGAGTCCCGGTAGAAGATGTCCTGGGTGCCGTTGCCGTGGTGCGCGTCGATGTCGACGATCGCCACCCGCTCCCCCGCCGCGACGAGCGCCGCGGCGGTCACGGCCACGTGGTTGTAGAGGCAGAAGCCCATGGCTCTGGTGGCGGTCGCGTGGTGACCGGGTGGCCGCGGCGCCACGAACGCGGCATCGGCCTGGCCGGCGACCAGCCGCTCGACGGCGTCGATGCCCGCGCCCGACCCGAGCCGCGACAGCTCGGCCGAGCGCTCCGACACCACGGTGTCGCCGTCGATGTGCGTGCGGCCGGACCGGCAGAACTGCTCGATGCCCCGGACGAACGCGTCGGGGTGCACCCGCTGGAGCTCCTCGTCGGTGGCCGGGCGGGCGGCCACCCGTTGCACGGCGTCGTCCAGGCCGGCCAGGACGAGCCCGTCGGTGACCGCCGTGAGCCGGTCCGGGCGCTCCGGGTGGAACGGTCCGGTGTCGTGGGAGAGGAAGCGGTCATCCGCGTAGACGAGCACCGACATCGTTCCCAGCGTAGTGACGCGTCCCCGCACGGTTCCGGCCGCGGCAGGCACGGCCACCGCCGCCGGGGTACGGCGTCCCCTCGCCGATCGGACCTATCGTTGGTGGCCGCCCGGATCGGCCTGCGCCCGCACGAGCACGGGCCGCTCGACCCGGACCGCACCTGTCCGAGACCGTCTGGAGCACCCGCAGGACCATGGCCAGCCGTCAGCTGCTGAGCGTCGGGGAGGACCGCTTCCGGGTGGGTCCCTGGCACGCTGACGACCGCATCGCCTACCTGGCGCTCCAGCCGCACGTCCGCGAGCCGTCCGTCGAAGGGCTGCGGAGCTGCCTGGTGCGGATCGAGGAGGCCGGCTACTCGTCCGTGATCACCTCGGCCCTGCACCCCTCCGAGGCCGGCGCGTTCACCGAGGCGGGCTTCGCCGAGTACGACCGCCTCAAGGTCCTCGCACACGACCTGCGGGACCTGGATCCGGCCCGTCCCGAGCTCGCCCGCGGCGTCCGGCTGCGACGGGCGCGACGCCACGACCGTCCGACCGCGCTCGCGGTGGACGGCCGCGCCTTCCCCACCTTCTGGCGGCTCGACCGCGTCGCCATGGCCGAGGCGGAGCGCGCCACCCCGGTCACCCGGTTCCGCGTGGCCACCCGGGGCGACCGGATCGTCGGGTACGCGATCACCGGACGCGGCGCCGGTCAGGGCTTCCTGCAGCGGCTGGCGACCGACCCCGACGTGGCCGGTCACGGCGTGGGGAGCGCCCTGGTCGTCGACTCGATGCGCTGGGCGGCCCGGCGACGGTGCCGCCGCCTGCTCGTGAACACCCAGCAGGAGAACCGCCGCGCGCTCGACCTCTACGAGCGGCTCGGGTTCCGGCCCACCACCACGGACCTGGTCGTCCTGCACCGCGCGATCCCATGAGGGTCCCGAGCGCCCGGATCCCCACGAGCACCGGCACGCCCCTGAGCGCCCGGGCCCCGGTGGCGCTGATCGCGGGGCTGCTCGCACTGCTGGTCCCGCTCGCCGCGCCGGTGGGCGCCCGCTCGGCTCCCGCCGGGTCCGCCCGCCAGGACACGCCGACCATCCGGGTCACGTCGGTCACGCCGTGGGTCGAGCCCGACGGCGACTTCCGCGTGGAGCTGCGCATCGAGGGCGCGGTCCCGCCCGACGCCGTCATCCGCACGGCGGTGCACCAGCGACTCCGGGCGTCGAGGTCCGACTCGCTGCGCGACGTGGTCGCCGACGCCGTGGCCGGCGAGGACCTGCCGGGCATGATGCAGTCCCCGGCGAGCCGCCCCCTGGCCGAGCTGGGCGACCCCGCGGTCGGCGTGGTCGTGGACATCCCGATCCGCTCGGGTCGGTCGGGGTCCTCGGACCGCCTGCTGCTGCCCAACTCCGGCATCCACCCGGTGTCCGTCAGCGTCACCGACGCGGCCGGGGACGAGCTCGCGGGCACGACCGTGTTCCTCAACCGGCTGCCCGAGGTGATGCCCACCACCGCGGACGGCGCGCCCGGCACGCTCTCGCTGTCGATGTTCACCGTGGTCGACGGGCCGGCGGCGCTGACCCCCGACGGGCAGCCCGACCTGGACGACGCCTCGCGACGGTCGCTGTCCGAGGTGGCGTCGCTCGTCTCCACCGTCCCGCAGGCGCCGCTCACCCTCGCGATCCGACCCAACCTCCTCGACGCGCTCGCCCGATCGGCGGAACCGACCGACCGGGCGACCCTCGGCCGTCTGCAGGACGCGCTCCGGAGCCCCGGCGGCGTGGCCGTCGCGCGGATGCCGTACGTGGCCGCGGACACCGGCGGCCTGGTCGACGCACCCGACGGTGGCGCCGAGGTCCTCCGCCAGATCGCCCTCGGCAACACCGCCATCGAGGACGCGCTGGCGGTCGAGCCGGTCGGCACGTCGTGGTACGGCGACGACACCGTCACCACCCCCGCGTTGGAGCTGCTGGATGCGTTCGGCGTGCGCCGGGTGGTCACCGCCGCGGACCGCCTGCGGCTCACGGATCGCGACCTCGAGCCCCGCACGGTGATGACGAGCGCGGTCGGCCTGACCCCGTCCGACCTGACCGCCACCGCGCCCGATCCGAGCCTCACCGACGCGCTCGCCGCGGACGTCGGCGTGGGCGAGCGGACCAACCGCATCATCACGGCGTTGATGGCCACCTGGTTCACGGCGTCGACGTCCGAGGACGGGTTCCCCGGCCCGAGCGCCGTGCTCTCGCTGCCGCCGTCCACCGACCCGGCGGTGCTGTCCGCCCTGCTCGGCGCGCTCGCCACGCCAGGTCCGATCACGACCGACCCCGCGGCCGTCCCGACGTCGCCGGCCGTCGTCGACGGCGACCAGGTGACCGCTCAGCTCCCGACCGCGGGTGCGGATCAGCGAGCGGCCGTGCGCGGCGTGGTCGACACCCGCGCCCGGATCAACGGGTTCCGGTCGCTCGCGCCGACCGCCACGGCCGAGGCGTCCGAGTGGGAGCTGCTGGACGCGCAGACGCTCGACCGCACCATGTCGGCCGCCGAGCGCGACCGGTTCCACACGGCCATCGACGCCGACATCCGGGGTGTCACCGGCCGCATCGAGATGCCCAAGCCGCGCCGTGTGGTGATCACCGGCGAGAACCAGCAGATCCCGCTGCGCTTCCGCAACGACCTCCCCTACGACGTGGAGATCGAGCTCTGGATCCGATCGGTCCGCCTCGACATCGACGGCGGTGAGCGGCGACGCGTCACGCTGCACCCCGGCGAGAACCGCATCGACATCGCCGTCACCTCCAGGGCGCCCGGCGGCACGCTGCTGCGCATCGACGCCTCCTCGCCCGACGGCGAGCTCGCGCTGCCGTCCGTGGCGATCCCGGTCACGTCGTCGACGATCTCCGGCGTCGGCGCGGCGCTCTCGATCGTGTCGCTCCTGTTCCTCGCCGGATGGTGGTTCGTGTCGATCCGGCGCGACCGCCGACGTCGCCGCGAGGGACCCGACGACGGTCCGACCGGTGGGGCGGACGACGACGCTGACGACCACGGCGGCGACGGCGGCGGACCCACCGCGGCGATCGATCCGGTCGAGGGGCCGACGACCGCGGACGTCGCCGGCGCCGAGACCGGGACGGGAACGGACGCGGAGCAACCGGTCGTTGAGCGCGTCGTGCGCGCACGACGGGCCCGAGGTGGGACCGCCAGGGCCGGGTCCGGCCGGTAGCGTGGGCGCAGGTGGATGAGACGCAGGTCGGCTCCGGCCCGATCGACCTCACCAGGGGGTCGCTCCAGGCGGGGAAGCTCGCCGGCACCACCCTGTGCGGGCGGTACCGACTCGATCGGATGATCGGTGCCGGCGGCATGGCCCAGGTCTGGGAGGGCACCGACGACGTGCTCGGCCGGCGGGTCGCCGTCAAGGTCCTCCACCCCCACCTCGCCGACGACGAGTCGCTCGTGCGCCGCTTCCGTCAGGAGGCGATCGCCGCCGCCCGACTGAACGACCCCGGCATCGTCGGCGTGTACGACACGTGCAGCGACGGTGGCCACGAGGCGATCGTCATGGAGCTGCTGCAGGCCACCACGCTGCGGCAGCTGATCGACGAGCGCGGCACGATCGACCCCGACACCACCATGCGCATCGGCCTCCGCCTGCTCGACGCGCTCGAGGCCGCGCACCGCGCCGGCCTGGTCCACCGTGACGTGAAGCCGTCGAACATCCTCCTGTGCGACGACGGTCGCGTGAAGATCGCCGACTTCGGCATCGCCAAGGCCGACGACCAGACCGAGCTCACCCGGGACGGTTCGCTCATCGGCACGGCCTCCTACCTGGCGCCCGAACAGCTCACGGGTTCCGACGTGGACGCCAGGGCGGACCTCTACGCGCTCGGTCTGGTCATGTACGAGTGCCTGACCGGACGGGTCCCGTTCGAGGGCGACACCGGTGCCGCGGTCGCGCTCGCGCGCCTGCACACCACGCCGGTGGACCCCCGGCGGCTCCGGGCCGACGTGCCCCCTCGACTGGCCGACGCGCTCATGCGCTCGCTCGAGCGCGATCCCGACGACCGCTTCAGCTCGGCCGCCGACTTCCGAGCCGCACTCCTGCGCACAGAGGTGAACGTGCCGGCGCCGCCGCCGGGGCCGCCGCCGCCCGAGCCGGCGCCGACGGTCGCCCCCGAACCGCAGAGCTTCGGACGGTCCGAACGTCGCTGGCTGCTGCCGGCGTTCGTCATCCTGCTGATCGCCGTGGCGATCATCGTGGCCGGGCTGCTGCTCCGGGAGTCCGGCTCCACCGACGCGCCCGAGTCCACCACCTCGACGACCGTGGCCGCGGCGTCGCCACTGCAGATCGCCTCCATGAGCTCGTTCGACCCGCAGGGCCGAGGTGCCGCCGGGGAGAACGACAGCATGGCGGGCCGCGCCGCCGACGGTGAGGAGACGACGGCGTGGCGCACCGAGACCTACGAGCAGTCCGACTTCTTCGGTGACAAGACCGGCGTCGGGCTGGTGATCGAGCTGCCGCAGCGGGCCGCGCTCGAGAGCCTGCGGATCGCGGGCTCGACCAACGGGTGGTCGGGCGAGGTGTACGTCCTCGACGGGCCGCCCGATCCCGACTCCCTGGACGGCGCCACGCCCGCCGGCACCGTCTCCGACGTCCGCGGCCAGGTGAGCGTGGACCTCGGCGGCGCCACCGGCACCACGATCGTGCTGTGGATCACGGACCTGGGCCAGCCCGCCAAGGGCGGGCACCGGGTCGAGGTGCGCGAGGTCGTGCCGATCGGCGTGCCCACGGCGTGAACGCCGCGCCGGCCCCCGCCGCCGACCGGTCCGACCAGGAACTGGTGGCCGCGGCGCGTGACGGCGACGCCCGGGCGCTCGAGCAGCTGCTGCGGCGGCACCACGACCGTATCGTCTCCCTGTGCCGCCAGCTGTGCCGCAACCGGGCCGACGCCGAGGACGCGGCACAGGAGGCGCTGATCGCGATCGTGCGCGGCCTGGACCGGTTCGACGGACGCTCGCAGTTCTCCACCTGGGCGTACCGCGTGACCACCAACAGCTGCCTCGACGAGCTGCGGCGACGGCGACGGCGACCCGTGCCGGCCGACGACGACCTCGCTCCCGAACCGGTCGCCACGGATCCGGGCCCGGCCGAGGAGGCGGTGCGCACGGAGACCCGCGCCGGTCTCGCCGAGGCCCTCGACCGCCTGCCCGAGGAGTTCCGCACCCCGCTCGTGCTGCGCGACGTCGCGGACCTGGACTACGCGACGATCGCCGAGGTGCTCGACATCGCCCCGGGCACGGTCCGCTCCCGCATCGCCCGCGGACGCGCCCGCCTCGCCGAAGCGCTCGCTCAGGTGGACCCTGGCTCCCCCGCCGCGACCGGGAACCGCGACGGCGTCGCCGTCGTCGGAACGACGCGGGACCTGGCCACGACCGCGGCCGAACCCACCGGCGAGGTCGAACCGAACGACCCGACGCCCCCGACCACGCGGACCTCGCAGTGAACGACCGACCGACCCCCTCCCACGACGACCTGACCGACGACGAGCTCGTCGCCGCCGTGCTCGACGGCGAGGCCACCGACGAGCAGGTGGCGGCCGTCGAGGCGGATCCCCGCCTGGCCGCACGGCTGACGTCGTTCCGGTCGGTGCAGACCGAGCTCCGCGCCGCCGCCGCCGAGGTCGCCGTTCCGCTGACCGCCGGCGCCGACGACCGCATCGCCGCCGCGCTCGCCGGGTTCAGCCAGGGCTCGGAGGACGCGACCACGACGCTCGAGCGGCCGACCCCGCTCACGGCGCGCCGGCCCGTCCGACGGCAGCGTCACCTCTCGGTCCTGGCCGGCGCGGCCGCGGCGATCGTGCTGGTCGTCGCCGTCGTCGGGCTCGGCATCCGCTCCGCCTCCGACGGGGGCGATGACACCGCTGCCTCGTCGGCCTCGCCGGAGGCGACGAGCCAGCAGGGCGCCGGCTCCGCCGACAAGGACACCGCCGGCAGTGCCTTCGATGAGGTCGGGGGCGAGCTGTCGACGACGACCGCGCCGGCGTACGACGGCCAGCAGCCGGCATCGGACGCGAGCGGGGAGCGATCGCAGTCCGCCACCGCCACTCCCGTGCCGGTCCCCCAGCTCGGCGACTTCGCGTCGACCGGCGACCTGCTCGCAGCAGCGACCGATCCCACGCCGTGGAGCGTGGTCCCCTCGACCGACCTCCCGTGCCCCGACCTCTCTCCGACACGGATGATCGTCCGCATCGCGCACGCGTCGATCGGCGGGCGTCCGGTCCTGGTCGTCCGCGACGACACCCAGGTGCGCGTCATCGACCTCACCACGTGCCAGGTCGTCGGGTGAGCCGGCACGGCCCGACGCAGGGGCCGGCCGCTCAGCTGTCGCCCCGGTTCCGGCCTGCCCCCTAGGCTCCCGCCCATGAGCGAGCCGACCGCGCCCTCCGCACCGCCGTCCACCTCGGAGCCGACGGCGGCTGGCTCTGCCTCCCGGCCGGCGGCGGGCAACGGCGACTGGACCGATCAGGTCACCGACCTCATCGTCGACACGGTCGACAAGGTCCGGTCTCGTACCACCGGGCCCATCCTCGAGGTCTCCAAGGGGATGGTCTACGCGATCGTCGCCCTGATCCTGGCGCTGCCGATCGTCGTCCTCTTCATGGTCGGCCTGGTGCGGCTCCTGACGATCTTCATCCCGGCCTGGGCCACCTACCTGCTCTTCGGGATCATCTTCGTGCTCATCGGTGTTGTCCTCTGGTCGAAGCGCGGTCGCGTCCCCACCTGAGCGACGCCCGCCCTGCACCCCCGGTCGGCCCCGCCGCCCACCTCGAACGGAGTCACCAGCCATGCCCGACCTTCGCAACGTCGTCATCATCGGATCCGGCCCGGCCGGCCTGACCGCCGCCATCTACACCGCGCGCGCCGACCTGGAGCCGCTGATGATCGAGGGCGAGCCGTCCTCCACCAGCGACCAGCCCGGCGGGCAGCTCATGCTGACCACCGAGGTCGAGAACTTCCCCGGCTTCCCCGACGGGATCATGGGTCCCGAGCTCATGGGCAACTTCCGGGACCAGGCGCTGCGCTTCGGCGCCGAGATCCAGACGGCCAAGGTCTCCCGGGTCGATCTGTCGGAGCGTCCGTTCAAGGTCTGGGTCGGTGATCCCCAGGCGCCCGAGCCCACGTACCTCGCCCGCTCGGTGATCATCGCCACCGGGGCCAGCGCGCTGATGCTGGGCCTGGAGTCGGAGCGTCGCCTGCTCGGCCACGGCCTCTCCACCTGCGCCACGTGCGACGGCTTCTTCTTCCGCAACCAGGACATCGTCGTGGTCGGCGGCGGCGACTCCGCGCTCGAAGAGGCGATGTTCCTGACCCGCTTCGGGAAGTCGGTCACCGTCGTGCACCGCCGCAAGGAGCTGCGCGCCTCCAAGATCATGCAGGACCGCGCCTTCGCCAACGACAAGATCACGTTCCTCTGGGACACGGTCGTGGAGGACATCCTCGGCGAGGAGCGGGTCGAGGCGGTCCGGCTGCGCAACATCGTCACCGACGAGGTGGTCGACCACCCGGCAGCCGGCGTCTTCGTGGCCATCGGCCACCGGCCCAACACGGACCTGTTCGTCGGCCAGCTGCCGCTCAAGGAGAACGGCTACCTGCAGACCGTGGACGGCACGTCACGCACGGCCGTCGAGGGCGTGTTCGCCTGCGGCGACGTGCAGGACGACTGGTACCGCCAGGCGATCACGGCCGCCGGATCCGGCTGCATGGCCGCCATCGACGCCGAGCGCTGGCTGGAGGCCCAGGGCCACTGAGTCCCGCTCCCCGGTGCACCACCGGCCCGCCGCGCGGTGCTGGAATGGTGGACCACCCACCCTGGTTGCACCTCGGTGGACCCGGGCGTTCCAGCACGGAAGGCCCCCGACGACACCACCCCCGACACGGCAGCACGCCCGCAGGCGGCGGCCGCTCCGTCAGGCAGACCAGGAGGAGAGCCGCATGGGCTCCATCACCCAACTCACCGAAGCCACGTTCGACGAGGAGATCGGGAGCGCGACCGAACCGGTGCTGGTCGACTTCTGGGCGGAGTGGTGCGGTCCCTGCAAGATGATCGCTCCGATCCTCGAGGAGATCGCGCAGGAGCACGACGGCAAGGTGCGCATCGCCAAGGTCAACGTCGATGACAACCCGAACCTGGCGCTGAAGTTCAATGTGATGAGCATCCCCACGATGATCGTTTTCAAAGATGGGGCCGAAGACCAGCGCCTGGTCGGCGCCCGGGGCAAGCCGCAGCTGCTCGAGGACCTCAACGCCTACATCTGATCCCGGGCACGTCCGGTCCCGACCGGGCGCCTGACGAGGCCGGCGGGACCGGGCACTAGCATCGGCACGTCCCGGCCACACGGTCGGGCGTGACCCCGGGAGCCATCATCACCCTTTCCGCCCTGCCCCTCCGGGCCGGTGCCTCCGGCCCTGCCGTCGCCGACCTGCAACGACGGCTGGCCGCGGCCGGCCACGACCCCGGCGACCCCGCCGGCGAGTTCGGCGAGGGGACCCGGCGAGCGGTCGAGGGATTCCAGCAGCAGTCCGGTCTGCGCAGCGACGGGATCTGCGACTCGTCGACGTGGGCAGCACTCGTGGAGTCGGAGTTCCGCCTGGGCGACCGGCTCGTGTGCCTCCGCTCCCCCATGATGCGCGGCAACGACGTGGCTGAGCTCCAGCTGCGGCTGGGCGCGCTCGGCTTCGACGCCGGCCGCGTCGACGGCATCTTCGGGCCCGCGACGCGCGCCGCTGTCGGGGACTTCCAGCGCAACGCCGGTCTCATCACCGACGAGGTGTGCGGGCCCGACACCGTCGAGGCGCTCATGCGACTCGAGGGACGGGCCGGGCGGGCGAGCGTCACCGCGGTCCGGGAACGGGACCGCCTGCGTCGGTCGTTGCGGTCGCTCAAGGCGCTGCGTGTCGCCGTGGGGGCGGACGAGGCGCTGCACGCGATCGTCGTCCGCCTGGCGGCGTCGCTCCAGGACGTCGGCGTGAGCACGGTCCTGCTGGAGGGCGACTGGTCGGTCCAGGCCGCCGGCGCCAACGACTTCGACGCGGACGTGTACCTGGGACTCACCCTGGCGCAGGGAACGGTCGTCGAGGCCAGCTACTTCGAGGTTCCGGGCTTCGCGTCCGCCGGTGGGCGCCACCTGGCCGAGCTGGTGGTCAAGGAGCTCCCTGCCACCCCCGGCTGGGACATCGGCGCGGTGACCGGGATGCGGCTGCCGATCCTCCGCGAGACCCGCAGCTCCGCGGTCCTGGTGCAGTTGGGTGATCGCGCCGCCGTCCACGAGAACCGAGACCTCGTGATCGCGTCGCTCCAGCGAGCGTTGGAGGCGTGGGCGACCGATCCGGCGCCCGAGGCGCAGCCCGCGGACGCCGCTGACGGCGCTGACGGCGCCGCGCAGGCCTCGACCGCCCTCGACTGAGCACCTCCACCTCGACCGGCACGTCAGATCGAGGTGGAGAGGGAGAACCTGCACCTCAGGTTCCACTTTCCCCAGACTTGTGCCCAGCCTGTGGACAACTCCCCTCGATGTGGACTTCAGAGCGCGACGGGGGCAGGAACGACCACCCGGACCCCGTTCCGCCCTCAGCGGCCGCTGACCCGGGCCGGCGGGACGACGATCAGTCGATGATGCGGCGGTAGATCCGCTCGAGGTCCTCGAGGTTCGCGAACTCCACCAGGACCTTGCCGCGCTTGGCGGTCATCGTGATCGAGACCCTCGTGTCGAGGTGATCCGCGAGCAGCTCCTCGAGCTCCAGCAGCCCGGGTGGGCGGAGCGCGGAGGGCTTCGGGCCCGGCGCCGGACTGGACGATCCGTCGTCCTGGTCGACCTCTGCATCCAGGCCGGCCTCGAGCTCCAGGCGTTCCCGCACCAGCTGCTCGACGTCGCGCACGCTCAGGGCTTCAGCGACCGTCCGCTTGGCCAGCGCCTCCTGGTAGGCCCGGTCGGGGTGGCCGAGCAGGGCCTTCGCGTGACCTGCGCTGATGAGCTGCTCCCCGACCAACCGCTGGACCGCCGGCGGCAGCTGGAACAGCCGGAGCAGGTTCGTCACCGCCGAACGGCTCCGACCCACGCGCTGGGCCACCTGCTCCTGCGTGTAGGAGAAGTCCTCGATGAGCTGCTGGTAGGCGGCGGCCTCCTCGAGCGGATTGAGGTCCTGGCGATGGAGGTTCTCGACGAGCGCCTGCTCCAGCGACGACACGTCGTCCGCGGTCCGGATGACGACCGGGACCGACCGGAGACCGGCGCGCTTGGCCGCCCGCAGTCGACGCTCCCCCGCGATCAGCTCGTAGCCGTCGTCGAGCTCGCGGACGAGCACCGGCTGCAGCACCCCGAGCTCCTTGATGCTGTCCGACAGCCCTTCGAGCGACTCCTCGTCGAAGGACCGCCGGGGCTGCAGCGGGTTCGGCCGGATCGCCTCCACCGGCACCTCGGAGAGGCCGGCGGCCGCGGCGGACTCCGCGTCCTCCCCTGCGCCGGCGGGGATCAGCGAGGTCAGACCCCGCCCGAGACCACCCTTACGAGCCACCGCTGACCTCCCGTGCCAGCTCCCGGTACGCGACCGCCCCTCGGGAGCTCGGATCGAACGTCGTGATCGGCTGCCCGAAGGACGGTGCCTCCGACAGCCGGATGTTGCGAGGGATCATGTTGCGGCAGACCTTGGACCCGAAGTGGGCCCTGACCTCCGACACGACCTGCTCCGCCAGCCGGGTCCGGCTGTCGTACATCACCAGGACGATGCCGCTGATCTCCAGCTCGGGGTTCAGGTTCGTCCGCACCAGGTCGACGTTGCGCGTGAGCTGGGCCAGACCCTCGAGGGCGTAGTACTCGCACTGGATCGGGACCATCACCTCGGTCGCAGCCACCAGGCCGTTCACGGTCAGGAGGCCGAGCGACGGTGGGCAGTCGATGAGGATGTAGTCGTAGTCGTCGATGACGTCGGCGATCGCTCGCTTGAGCCGGCCCTCGCGGCTGAACGCGGGGACGAGCTCGATCTCCGCACCCGCAAGATCCAGGCTGGCCGGCGCGACGAAGAGGTTCCGCACCTCGGTGGGCTCGATGCAGTCCTCCAGCGGCACGTCGTGGAGGAGGACGTCGTACATCGTGTGGTCGAGCGTCCGGTAGTTGATGCCGAGACCGGTCGTGGCGTTGCCCTGGGGATCCAGGTCGATCACGAGCGTCCGGTGGTCGAGCTCGGCGAGCGCGGCGCCCATGTTGACGGTCGTCGTCGTCTTGCCGACGCCACCCTTCTGGTTGGCGATCGCGATGACACGGGGGAGCGGCCGCCCCGAGACCCCGCTGGGTCCGGCAGCGACCTCGGGCTCCACCGCGGCGGTCAGATCGGGGACGCGAGGCTCCCCGCCGTCATCCAACGGTTGGTCCCCACTCGGTCGCGCGGGCTCGGCGTCGGACAGGTCGACCACCGGCTCGTCGTGCCGATCTGATGGAGCCGGGGCCGGGTTGCTGTCCGGAACAGGGCTGCTGTCCGGATTCGGGCTGCCGTCCGGAACAGGCTCGGGTCGGGAGGGCTCGAAGGAGGGCGGGGGACCGGCCGCTGCCGGCGCCTCGTCCGCACCGAGCGCGACCGCCGATCCGTCATGTGCACCCGACTCGGGTGGCAGGTCAGACATCCAGAGCTCCCAATGGAGGGTTCCCACGTCCGCAGCTGCTGCCTGCAGGACGCACCCCTCGTGAGGGGTCCTCCGGGTCGACGACGACACCGTCCAGACGCGGTGCGCCCCCATCCTTCCGTTCAAGGGCGGTGGGGGTCAAGCACCCTCGGCGTGCTGGGCGGCGTGTTCCACGTGGAACGCCACCGACGCGAACGATGCGGGGAGTCTGTTGTGTTCCACGTGGAACCCTGAGGCGGGACGATCGCGGAGCCGTCTCGCGTTCCACGTGGAACACGGCACCGGCCACGACAGCTCAAGCCATCAACCGGGCGGGAGGCACCGCACCGCGTTCTTGGGGGAATCCGACAGATCATCTGTCGAGATCCCCCAAGGTCCAGGCGCATGACCCCCGGGAGGCACGGCACCGCGTTCTTGCGTGAGGTCAGAAGGCCGGGCGGCGGGCGGGGACGCCCACTCGGCGGGGGAGCGCGTCCGGGCAGGGGGCGATCACGTCCAGTCGGCGGACGGTCGCGCCGTCGCGTCGCCAGGTGTCCCCGGGGCGGAGCCCCATCCTCTCGAGCGCTGCCGTTGGCCAACGATCGGGGTCACCCCCCGGGGGCTCGCTCACCAACAGCCTGGATCCCACTCCGGCCAGGAATCCGACTGCGCACTCCGCGGTCACCGCCGGGGGACCGAACGATCGGGCGGTCACCACGCGGAAGGCGCCCCGGAGCTCGGGTTCCCGGGCCAGCTCCTCCGCCCGGCCACGCACCACCGACACCCGCCGGTCGAGCTCCAGCTCCTCGACGGCCCAACGGAGGAAGTCGGTGCGCTTCTGCGCAGCATCGAGGAGGACGACCACCAGGTCCGGTCGATGTGCGGCCAGGACCAGGCCGGGCACCCCGCCGCCGGCACCGAGGTCGAGCAGCTGCAGGTCGGCGGCTGGTCCGGGGTCTCCGACGGACGCATCGGGCACGCTCGACTCCTGAGGTTCGGGAAGACCGTCGAGGAACGCCATCGCGTGCTGCACGTGGGCGTCGACGTCGCCCGGGCCGAGGAACCCGAGCTCCCGCGATCGCAGGAGGACGTCGCGCAGCGCGCCCGCGGGGACGCCGTCGCGGAACGGGTCCGGACGCGGGACGGGCACCCCGTCGGGGTGCCCGTCCGATCCGTCCCGGGCGTGACCGTGGTCCGCCATGGGTCCTGCTCCTCGCCGGCTCACGCCGGCTTGAGCACCACCCGCCGGCGAGGGTCCTCACCGATGGAGCTGGACGCGACGCCGTCGATCTCGGCCACCGTGTCGTGGACGACCTTGCGGTCGGGACTGGACATGACCTCGAAGGTCACCTCGATGCCCTCGTCCTTCACCTGCTGGGCGGCATCGGTGACGAACGCGGCGAGCTTGGTCCGGCGGAGCTCCCGGACGCCGGAGACGTCGAGCACGACCTTGGCGTGCTCGCGACCGTCGGCGTGGCGCTGGAGCACGTTCCGGGCGATCTCCTGGATCGCCTCGAGGGTGCCCAGGCCCGGGCCGATGAACAGACCGACCTCGCTGCCCTCGATCGACGCACGCAGGACGTCGCCGTCGATCGTGGCACTGCTCGTGACCTCGAGCCCGAACGCCTGACCCAGTCCGTCGAGGAACGCGGTCACCGCCTCGCACTGCGCTGCTTCGTCCATGACCTCACGCTCCTTCTGCGGTGCCGAGCCTCGGCCCCCGCGATCCCTCCCGCCGCCGGAGCCTCCGGTGCCGGCGTCGTCCTTGCTCTCGGACCGGTTCTCCGTCCGGTTGTCGTTGCGGCTCTCGCCGTCGCGACCGCCCTGCCCATCGCGACCGCCCTGGCCGCCGCGTCCGCCGCGGCTGCGGTTCCGCGAACGGTTCGCGCCGCCCGAGGAGCTCTCCTCCTCCGACGTCGTCTCGGAACCGGTTGCAGCACCGCCACCGGACCCGGAGCGCCCACCCGAACGGGTGCGCTTGCGTCGCTCGGGCTTCGGCCGCGGAGCTCGCGGCGCCACGCGGGCACGCACCCGGCCGACGCCCCTGGTCCGGCCGAACAGGCCCGACCGCGGCTCCTCGATCACTTCGAACTCGGCATCCTGCTCGTCGACGCCCAGGCGGTCCAACGCCGCCTCCTTGGCCTCCTCGACGGTCTTGCCGGTTGTCTCGACCCACTCCACGGTGGCACTCACTCCTTCTCGTCGCCGTCGCCGGCGCGTCCGTTGCCGCTGTCCGACTTGCCGCCACCACGACCGCCGCCCCGCGGCTCCCCCGAGCGGCGCTGGTTCACCGACCGCTTCGCACCCGAGCCCGACCGACGTCCGGCGCTGCCGGAGGTCGCGGCGTTCTGGCGGGCCTTCTGGCTCCGCACGGAGGTTCCCTCGCGGGTGCCCTCGGTCGTGGCGTCCTTGTCCGAGCGGTCCTTCTGGCCGGACCGGCTCTTCTGGCTCCCACCGGCCTTCTTCGCCGACGTGCCGTTCTGACTGCTCCTGCCGTTGTCGGCGTTCTTGCCCTTGCCGACGGCGGCCGTGCCGCCACCGCCCTTGGAGCCCTTGCCGGAGCCGCCCTTCTCGGAGCCCGTCGTCTCGATCGGGTCGTTCGCGTGCTCCTTCCGGTACACCGAGCGCGTGATGTAGGCGTTGGTGCCGATCCGGCAGAAGTTCTGCGTGGCCCAGTAGAGCGCCAGGCCGGACGGGAAGCCGAACGAGAACACCGGCAGGAAGAACGGCATGATCTTCATCAGCATCTGCTGCTGCGGGTTCACCGCCGTGTTCTTGTTCCGGGACTGCAGCTGGCGGTTCTGGAACACGCCGGTGACCAGGATGACAACGAGCAGGAGCAGGTAGGGGACCGCGATCAGCAGGCCGATCTTCAGGGCCTGAGCCGCGGACACCGCGAGGTCCATCCCGAAGAAGTTCATCGTGTTCGTGCTCGACAGCGACTGGTACAGGTCGGTCGAGTGGTTCAGGTGCTCGGGACGGAAGTATTGATCGGTGAAGATCCACGGGGTGAGCTCGACGCCCTGCTGCACCTGGCCGGCGATGTGGCCGATCCCGGAGCCGAGACCGCCCTGGCGGGTCGTGAGCCCTCGGAGGAGCTGGTACATGATGATGAACACCGGCATCTGCGCGAGCAGCGGGAGGCAGCCGCCCAGCGGATTGATCTTGTTCTCCCGATAGAACTTCATCAGCTCGGCGTTGAGCTGCTCGCGGTCGTCCTTGTACTTCGCCTGCAGGCGCTTCATCTCGGGCTGCAGTCGCTGCATCTGCAGCATCGACCGGGTGCTCTTCACCGTCAGCGGCGTGATCAGCACCATGACCAGGACGGTCAGGAGCATGATCGAGATCCCGTAGTTGGGGATCAACGTGTAGAAGAAGTTGAGGACGCTCCCCAGCGCCTCGAAGAACTGTTCGAACATCAGACTGCCTCCCTGGCCGTCCCGGTCGTGTGTACGTCCGCGTACACCGTGTGCGGCATCGCCGTGGTCATGTGGTCGTCCCGTCGTCGGGTCGTGCGTCGGCCTCGGGTCGTCGTGCGTCGGCTCGTGCGTCGGCGTCCGTGTCGGTCGGCCCGGATGCCTCGGTGCCGCGCCGGGGCGGGACCGGGTCGTAGCCGGACGTGCCCCATGGGTGGCATCGGCCCAGGCGGCGCACCGCCAGCCAGGAACCCCGCACCGCGCCGTGCAACTCCAGCGCCTCGACGGCGTACGTGGAGCAGCTCGGCACGTGGCGGCAGGGCGACGGCCGGCCCGCAGCGGCGTGCTGGTACACCCGCACCGCACCCGTCAGGCCCCGCGCGGCCAACGAGGGCCGGCGGGTCACCGCGGGCTCTGCGTGGTCCGTCACGGCCGGGCTCCGGCCCGGTCCAGCGCGTCGGACAGGGCGCTGCGCAGCTCAGCGGTGCTGCGGCCCCGGGCAGGCGGGTGCAGGATCACCAGGTACCACCCGCGCCGCAGGGCCCGTTCGGCGTCGAGCTCCGCCGCCGCGGCTCGCACCTGGCGGCGGAGGCGGTTGCGGACCACGGCGGGTCCGACCTTGCGGCTGACCGCCATGGCCATGCCGGCGCCGTCGCCGTCGTCGGGCGGGCGTTCGGCCACGACCAGCGTGAGCGGACCGGCGCGATGCCGGGGCGCGGGTGGTGCGAAGGCCGTGAACACGGCTCGACGGGTGATCCGTTCCAGCACCGCTGCGCTCCGACGCCGGGCGTGGGCACGATCGGCGCGATTCGGCTCAGGCCGACAGACGAGCGCGACCGCGGCGACGCCGTGACTTCACGATCGCCCGACCGGCCCGCGTCGACATGCGGTGCCGGAAGCCGTGCTTGCGGGCACGACGTCGTGTGTTGGGCTGGTATGTGCGCTTCACCTTGACTCCACGAGTTCCTGGATCGACCGGCGGTCCGGCGGCGGGAGGACGGGTGCGCCGCCGAGCAGCGGCGTCGTCCGTCGGCCGAGACCGGTCGTCGGGGACTACCCGGGGGCACCCCGAACGGGCACCCGGACGGGCGTCTGACCGGACCACGCTAGAGCGTGCGGTCCGTCCGCGCCAACCACCCTCGACGCCGTCGTCGCGACCGTCGGGCGCCTCCGTCGGTCGACACCCCGAGCGGTGAGACGTCGGTCACAACATTGGGTTGCGGTTCGATGACGGTCGTGGCTACGGTCGGTCCTCGCACGGGCCGCCCCCGGATGGTGCGATCGGCCAGATCCCAGTGCCGGCGCAGCGGACGGGGCCCGTGTGGTACCGGCGCACCGCGGCGCTCACCACCCCCACCCACGGGTGTCCACAGATGTGGACGCCCTGTGGACAACCACACATCAGGACGTGTCGACGTCGAGGAGAGGCCGCGTGAGCGCGGAGGGTACAACGGTCTGGGAACGCACGGCGGAGGTGCTGATCGAGCAGGTCAGCGACACCGTGTGGTCCTCGACCTTCCAGGACATCCAGGTCGACGCGCTCCACGACGACGTCCTGACGCTCGCGGTCCCCAGCCAGCTCGTGCGCCAGCGCATCGAGCAGCGGTACTTCACGCTCCTCGAGGCCGCGCTGACCGACGCCGGCTACCCGGAGATCCGCCTGATCCTCGAGGTCGAGATCGACGACCACCGGCCCGAGCCGAACGACGGGCTCACGGTGGACCTCACCCAGCACGAGGCCGCGCCCGGCCCTCGCTCGGAGCCGCCGGCCCCCGTCACGAACGGCGATGACGTCACGCCGTCGGTCGGTCCCCGGCGCTACACGTTCGACTCGTTCGTGATCGGTCCGTCCAACCGCTTCGCTCACGCCGCTGCGCTGTCGGTCGCCGAGACGCCGGCGCGCAGCTACAACCCGCTGTTCGTCTACGGCGGCGCCGGGCTGGGCAAGACCCACCTCCTGCAGGCCATCGCCCAGTACGTGCGGGACAACTACCCGACGTACCAGGTGCGCTACATCTCCACCGAGACGCTGCTAAACGAGTTCGTCGACGCCATCCGCAAGAACGAGCAGCCCGACTTCAAGCGGCGCTACCGCGAGATCGACGTGCTGCTCGTCGACGACATCCAGTTCATGGAGGGCAAGGAGCAGCTCCAGGAGGAGTTCTTCCACACCTTCAACACGCTCTACGAGGCCCAGCGCCAGATCGTGCTGTCGTCGGACCGCCCGCCCGACGCGATCGCCACGCTCGAGGACCGGCTGCGCAGCCGCTTCAAGATGGGCCTGATCACCGACATCCAGCCGCCCGACTTCGAGACGCGCCTGGCGATCCTGCGCAAGAAGAACGAGCAGGCCGCGACGCCGGTGCCGGCCGAGGTGCTCAGCTACATCGCCGAGCACATCACGTACAACATCCGCGAGCTCGAAGGCGCGCTGATCCGCGTGAGCGCCTACGCCGCGCTCAACCAGACCGAGCTCACGGTGGACCTGGCGTCGGAGATCCTGGCCGACACGATCAGCTCCACGAAGCCCCGCCAGATCACCCCGGCGCTCATCCTGGCGGTCACCGCCGAGCGCTTCGGGTTGGACGTGGAGCAGCTGCAGAGCCGCAGCCGGACCCGCAACCTGGTGCACGCCCGGCAGATCGCGATGTACGTGTGCCGGGAGCTGACCGACCTGTCGTACCCGCAGATCGGTCGCGAGTTCGGCGGTCGCGACCACACCACGGTGATCCACGCCTACGACAAGGTCGCGGCGCTCATGCAGGAGAAGCACGAGACCTACGAGGACGTGACCGCCCTCATCCAGTCGCTGCTCGCCGAGCGGTGAGCCGCCGTCCACCGCGTCACGCCGCGCACATGGCGACGACCCGACCGACGACCCTCCACACGCCACGTGCGCGGTGCACGGGAGGTGGATCGCGACGGGGAGGGGAGCGGGATCGCGCTGTGGGTGCCCGACCGTCCGCCGACGCTCGTACACAGACGCGCGTGGAATTCCACGCGTGTCACGGGGACAGCGCTGGATGGCTGTGCACGGCCCAACCCAGATGTCACAAGGGCTGCGCTAGGTTTCCCACAATCCACAGGCCCAACTACTACTCCCACCTGTTTGACAACGAACACGGCAACAGCAGTGGGGAAAGCGAGTCACGGTGAAGTTCCGCTGCGAGCGAGACGTCCTCGTCGATGCGTTGGGCACCGCCGGGCGGGCCGCCACCAGCCGCGCCGCACTGCCGGTCCTGTCGGGTCTGCGCCTGTCGCTCAGCGGTGACCGCCTGAAGATCACCGGCAGCGACCTGGACCTCACGATCACCACGGAGCTGCAGGTCGCCGGTGGCGACGACGGCATCGCCGTGCTGCCCGCCAAGCTCGCCGTCGACATCGTGCGCAACCTCGAGCCCGGCGGCGTCGAGGTCGACACGTCGGGCGACCGCCCGAGCATCCGGGCCGGCCGCTCCGAGTTCTTCCTGAACGCGATCCCCGCGGACGAGTACCCCAACCCGCACGAGCCCGAGGGCGAGTCGGTCACCCTGCAGTCCGGCCACCTGGCCGAGGGCCTGCGCCAGGTCGTCGGTGCCGCCAGCTCCGACGAGTCGCGGCCCATCCTCACCGGAGTGCTGCTCGCCGCGGAGGAGGGCGGCCTGCGCCTGGTCTCCACCGACTCCTACCGGCTCGCCTACCGCGACCTGCCCGGCACCTCGCTGCTCGAGCAGGGCCAGCAGGTCCTGGTGCCGTCCCGCTCGCTGCAGGAGCTCACCCGCGCCCTCGGCGACTCCGACGAGGTCACCCTCGTGCTGTCGGACCAGATGGTCAGCTTCACCGTCGGGGACCTTCACCTCAGCACCCGGCTCATCAAGGGCGACTTCCCCGACTACCAGAAGCTCATCCCCACGGACATGCCCAACGTGCTGACCGTGGAGCGCCAGACGCTGCAGGACGCCATCCGCCGCGTCCGCCTCATGGCCCGGGAGAACAGCCCGATCCGCCTGACCATGGGCGCCGACGGGCTCGAGCTGCGGGCGATCACACAGGACGTCGGCGAGGCCGTCGAGCAGATCGACGCCAAGTACGAGGGCACCGAGCTCACCGTCGCGTTCAACCCCGAGTACCTCATGGACGGGCTCGAGGTCACCACCGGCGACGAGGTGGTCCTGCAGACGCGCGACGCGCAGCGGCCGGCGGTGCTCCGCTCGACCGACAGCGACGACTTCCTGTACCTGCTCATGCCGGTGCGGGTGTCCTGAACCCGTTCGCCCTGCGGGCGTCGCGCCACCGGCGCCCCACCGACCTGCGAACCCGAGCGGTCCCACCGTGCAGCTGCACCACCTCTGGCTGACCGACTTCCGGTCCTACGCCGAGGCCGAGGTGGAGCTCCCGCCCGGACTCACCGCGGTCCTGGGCCAGAACGGCCAGGGCAAGTCCAACCTGCTCGAGGCCGTCGGCTACCTGGCCACGCTGCGTTCCTTCCGCGGCGCGCCGGCGGACGCGCTCGTCCGCGTGGGCAGCGACCGGGCCGTGGTCCGCGGGCAGGTCACCACCGACGGCCGTGAGCACCTAGTCGAGGCCGAGATCGCCCGCACCGGACGCAACCGCGTGCTGCTCGACAAGCAGCGACTCGCCCGGCAACGCGATCTGCTCGAGGCCGTGCGCGTGACGGTGTTCGCGCCCGACGACCTGGAGCTGGTGAAGGGCGGGCCGGTGCTCCGACGGGGCTTCCTGGACGACCTGCTCGTGTCGTTGCACCCGCGCCACGACGCGGTCCGCTCCGACTGGGAGCGCGCCCTCAAGCAACGCAACGCCCTGCTCAAGCAGATCCACGGCCGGCCCGACGAGGCCGCGCTGGTGACGCTCGAGGTGTGGGACCAGAAGCTGTCAGCCGCTGGCGACGAGCTGGCCCGACTCCGGGCGGAGCTGACCCAACGGATCGCCCCGACGGTCGCACGGGCCTACCGCGACGTCGCCGACGAGGAGCTCGACGTCGGCCTCCGCTACGCGTCGGCGTGGCGGGGCCCCGACGGGAGCGGCGGCCTGGCCGCCGCGCTCCTGGCCGCCCGCGACGACGAGCTGCGGCGCGGCCTCACGCTGGTCGGGCCACACCGCGACGATCTGGAGCTCACGCTGCGGGGCCTGCCGGCCCGCACGCATGCGTCGCAGGGGGAGCAGCGGTCGCTCGCGCTGGCGTTGCGGCTGGCGTCGCACCGGGCGCTGCTGGACACGCACGGGAGTCCGCCGGTGCTGCTGCTCGACGACGTGTTCTCGGAGCTCGACCCCGAGCGCAGCGCGGCGCTGCTGCGGTCGCTGCCGGCGGGCCAGACGCTGCTGTCGTCGGCCGCCGGCCTGCCCGCCGGGATCGACGCCGACCTGGTGCTCGACATCGCCGCCGGGGCGGTCACGGTGCGCTGAGCCGCCGGGGCCGGTCTCGGCGCGCTGAGGGGGAGCGACGGTCACGGCCGATGAGGCGGCAGCCGGCGTCGGGGCCCGTGGCTACGGTTGGCGACGTGGCCATCGAACCGCTGCCCCAGGACCGCAACACGCTCCACAGCCTGTCGGGGTCCCTCGAGCGGCTCCAGCGGACCCTCGGCCTGGCCCGGCCCGACACGGTGCGGATCCTGGACGACGCGTGGCCCCGACTCGTCGGCGCGCGGCTGGCCGCGTCCTGCCGCCTGCACTCGCTGCGCGACGGTCGCCTGACCGTCGCGGTGGACGATCCGGCGGTCGCGGAGTCGCTCCGCTGGCAGCGTGCCGACCTGGCCGCCGCGGCCAACGAGCTGTGCGGTTGCGAGGCGGTCGAACAGGTCGAGATCCGGCTCGATCCGAGGTCCTGAGGGCCTGCCGCGACGGGCCGTTCGGGGGGACCGGTCCCCGGTTCCGGTGGCCGGGTCGGGGGATGGCGGAGTGGTAGCATGAGGGCTCGTTCGACGGCACTCGTGAACACCGTTCTCCACAAGTTGTCCACAGCACCTGGGAGTGCCGTGGCGGCAACCGGCCGGAGACCGTCCCGGGCCCGCAACGGACCACTGCAGCACCCCTCGGAGGCCGGGCTTGTCATCAGAACCCACCACGTACGGCGCGGAGTCGATCCAGGTCCTGGAGGGCCTGGAGGCCGTCCGGAAGCGGCCCGGCATGTACATCGGGTCCACAGGCCCCGCCGGCCTGCACCACATGGTCTACGAGGTGGTCGACAACTCCGTCGATGAGGCCATGGCGGGCTACGCCACCACCATCGAGGTCTCGCTGCTGCCCGACGGCGGGTGCGAGGTCCGCGACGACGGCCGCGGCATCCCCGTCGACACGTCGCTGCAGTACCCCGACATGTCGGCGGCCGAGGTCGTGCTGACCGTGCTGCACGCCGGTGGCAAGTTCGGCGGCGGCGCGTACAAGGTCTCGGGTGGCCTGCACGGCGTCGGCATCTCCGTGGTGAACGCGCTGTCCTCCCGCGTCGAGGTCGAGATCGACCAGAACGGCAAGCGCCACGCCATGGCCTTCGCCGACGGCGGCGAGCTCGTGGACAAGCTCCACGTGATCGGCGATTCGCCGGCCGGCCCCGACGGCTCGCCGCGCACCGGCACCACGGTGCGCTTCTGGCCTGACCCGTCGATCTTCGACGAGACCAACTTCCGTGCCGCCACGCTGACCGAGCGCTTCCAGATGATGGCGTTCCTCAACGCCGGCCTGCGCATCTCGTTCCGCGACGACCGCCCCGACCACGCCACCGACCCGGTCGTCTTCCACTACGAGGGCGGCATCCGGGACTTCGTGAGCCACGTCAACGCCGCCAAGGAAGCGCTCTTCAGCGACGTCGGCTACTACTCGCAGGAGGAGTCGACCGACGCCGAGTCCATGGCGGTCGAGGTCGCGTTCCAGTGGAACACGGGCTACAACGCGGACGGCCTCCACAGCTTCGCCAACGGCATCTCCACGATCGAGGGCGGGATGCACGAGGAGGGCTTCAAGAAGTCCCTCACCAACACGGTGAACCGCTACGCCCGCGAGCACGGCCATCTCAAGGAGAAGGACCCGAACCTCCAGGGCGAGGACATCCGCGAGGGACTGACCGCCATCATCTCGGTCAAGCTCACGGAGCCCCAGTTCGAGGGCCAGACCAAGGCCAAGCTCGGCAACGTCCCCATGCGCTCGCTCGTGGAGCGGGCCACCAACGAGAAGCTCTCGGAGTGGCTCGAGGAGCACCCGTCCGAGGCCAAGCGGATCCTCCAGAAGTCCGTGCAGGCCGCCCGGGCGCGCGAGGCCGCCCGCAACGCCCGCGACGCCACGCGGCGGAAGTCGGCGCTGGACGGCGCCGGCCTGCCGGGCAAGCTCGCGGACTGCTCGTCCAAGGACCCGCGCGAGTCCGAGCTCTACATCGTGGAGGGCAACTCGGCCGGCGGCTCCGCCAAGGACGCCCGCAACCCGGCCACCATGGCGATCCTCCCCATCCGCGGGAAGATCCTCAACGTCGAGCGAGCCCGCCTGGACAAGATGCTCAAGAACACCGAGGTCCAGGCCCTGATCTCGGCCATCGGGGGCGGCGTCGGCGAGGAGTTCGACTACGACCGCATCCGGTACCACAAGGTCGTCCTCATGTGCGACGCCGACGTGGACGGCTCGCACATCCGCACGCTGCTGCTGACGTTCTTCTTCCGCCAGATGCGCCCGCTCATCGAGGGCGGCCACATCTACATCGCGCAGCCGCCGCTGTACTCCACCGAGGTCGGCCGCAACAAGATCTACCTCAAGGACGACGCCGCCAAGGCGGCGTTCCTGGCCGAGCACCCCAACCACAAGAACGAGTTCCAGCGGCTCAAGGGCCTGGGCGAGATGGACGCCGACGAGCTGTGGGCCACCACCATGGACCCGGCTCAGCGGACGCTGCTGCAGGTGTCGGTGGAGCAGGCCGTCATCGCGGACGAGGTGTTCTCGATCCTCATGGGCGACGACGTGGAGAGCCGCAAGCACTTCATCCAGACCAACGCGTCGGACGTCCGGTTCCTCGACATCTGAGGCGGGCGCGCCGCGCCCCACGAACCCCGACCGCCGACCGATCCCCAAGGGACACATGAGCGACGACACACCCCAGGATCCCGACGAGCCCACCGGTGCGGCGGACGACGCCGTCGAGGAGCCCGGCGAGGACGCCGTGGCCGTCACGTTCGGCTCGATCGAGCCGATCGAGATCCAGCAGGAGATGGAGCAGTCCTTCCTGGACTACGCCATGTCCGTCATCGTCTCGCGGGCCCTGCCCGACGCCCGCGACGGCCTCAAGCCGGTGCACCGCCGGATCCTGTGGGCCATGCACGAGGCGGGCCTGCGGCCCGACCGCAACCACAAGAAGTGCGCCACGGTCGTGGGCGACGTGCTCGGCAAGTACCACCCCCACGGCGACCAGTCCGTGTACGACGCCCTGGTCCGGATGGGTCAGGACTTCTCGCTGCGGCACCCGCTGATCGACCCGCACGGCAACTTCGGCTCGCCGTCGGACCCGCCGGCCGCCTACCGCTACACCGAGTGCCGGCTGACCGCGCTCGCCATGCACATGCTCGCGGACATCGACGAGGACACCGTCGACTTCGTCCCCAACTTCGACGGCTCCACCGAGGAGCCCACGGTGCTGCCGAGCCGGTTCCCCAACCTGCTCGTCAACGGCAGCCAGGGCATCGCGGTCGGCATGGCCACCAACATCCCGCCGCACAACCTGGGCGAGGTCATCGACGCGACGGTGCACCTGCTGGAGCACCCCGACGCCACCCCCGACGACCTGCTCGAGTTCGTGAAGGGCCCCGACTTCCCGACCGGCGCACAGATCATGGGTCGCGCCGGCATCGTGTCGGCCGCTCGCACGGGCCGCGGCTCGATCAAGATGCGAGCCCGGGCCGAGATCGAGGAGGGGCCCAAGGGCGACCGCATCGTCGTCAGCGAGATCCCGTACCAGACCTCGGTGGAGTCGATCGAGGAGAAGATCGCCGAGCTGGTCAACGCCCGGGTGATCGAGGGCATCCGCGAGCTGCGCAACGAGAGCTCGAAGGGCAAGCCGCGACTGGTCATCGAGCTCAAGCGCGACGCGCCGGCCAACGTGCTGCTCAACAACCTCTACAAGCACACGCCGCTGCAGACCAGCTTCGCCACCAACTTCGTGGCCCTCGTCGACGGGGTGCCCCGCACGCTCAACCTGCGCGACGCCATCGCGCACTACATCGAGCACCAGGTCGAGGTCATCACCCGGCGGTCGCGGTTCCGGTTGGCCAAGGCCGAGCGCCGCGCCCACATCGTCGAGGGCTTCCTGCGGGCGCTCGACCTGATCGACGAGATCATCGCCGCCATCCGCGCGTCCGAGGACCGGGCCGCCGCCATCACCACGCTGCAGGGCGAGACGTTCGGGTTCAGCGAGATCCAGGCGACCGAGATCGTCGACATGCGCCTCTCCACGCTCACACGCCTGGGCCGTGAGCGGCTCGAGGAGGAGATGGCGCAGCTGCGGGCCACCATCGCGGAGCTCCAGGCGATCCTCAACGACGACGCCAAGCTGCGCGCGGTGATCAAGGAGGAGATGGTCGCGATCCGCGAGGAGTTCGCGACCGAGCGGCGCACGTCGCTCGAGCACGACGACGGCGATCTGGAGATCGAGGACCTGATCGACGACGAAGAGGTCGTCGTGGTCATGACCGCCCGCGGCTACATCAAGACCATCGCCGCCGACGTGTTCCGCACCCAGGGCCGCGGCGGCCGCGGGGTGGCCGGCGCCAAGCTCAAGGACGAGGACTACATCACGGACCTCATCCACACCTCGGCGCACGCGTTCCTGCTGTTCTTCTCGAACCGCGGCAAGGTGTACCGCCTCAAGGCGCACCGGATCCCCATGCGGGACCGGACCGCGCAGGGCCTGGCGATCGTCAACCTGCTCCGGCTCCAGCCCGACGAGAAGATCCAGACGATCATCGACACCCGCGACTACGAGTCGCACCGGTACCTGTTCTTCGTGACCGCCAACGGCGTGGTCAAGAAGACGCTGTTCAACGCCTACGACAGCTCCCGTCAGGACGGGTTGATCGCGATCAACCTGCGCGACGGCGACGAGCTGGTCCGCGTCCTCGCCACGTCGGACGACGACGAGATCCTGATCGTGTCCGAGGCCGGCCAGGGCATCCGGTTCAAGGAGACCGACGTGCGGCCCATGGGGCGCACCGCCAGCGGCGTCCGCGGCATGAAGCTGCGCGAGGGCGACCGGGTGGTGGGCGCGGCGCCGATCGCGGACGGCCTCAAGCTGCTGACGATCACCGACGCCGGCTACGGCAAGCGGACCGAGGTCGACCAGTTCAACACCCAGGGCCGCGGCGGCCAGGGCGTGCGCGCCCACAAGCTGCACGCGGACCGGGGCCGGGTGGTCACCGGCCTCCTCGTCGCCGACGACGACGACGTCTTCCTCATCAACGACTCCGGCGTGGTGATCCGCACCGGTGTCGACACGATCTCGGTCCAGGGCCGGGACGCCACGGGGGTCCGGGTCATGAACCTGGACGACGACACCCGTGTGGCGGCCGTGGCCCGCGTGCTGGGCGGTGAGGACGACGATGACGACAGCGACGGTCCCGCCAGCGACGGTCCCGCCAGCGACGGCCCAGACAGCGACGGCCCAGACAGCGACGGCATCGCGGCCGCCGGTGAGGCGTCCGCCGCGGCCGAGGGCCCGGCCGAGGACTGAGCGGGGCGCGACCACCCTGCTGGTCGCCGCCGGACTGGCGCTCGCGGTCGCGCTGGCGGCCGGAGTGGGC